>CAYYWN010000067.1:0-9224 GCA_964474485.1 uncultured Clostridium sp.
CTATAGAAGTTAAGTAGTATCTATACATAAAAGAGGCACTTTTTAATTAAAGTGTCTCTTTTTTAAAGCATACCTGTTGACGTGAAATATTTATTGTGATACTATTATTTAATGTACCGTTAATTATGGGATAATATATATAGTTAACGATATTCAGGGGGGGAAGATACCCCGTTAATAATACGTTTCAAAAAATTAATGCTATAATGATTTTTTTTGACATAACTGGTTATACTAATATGATAATGTCTGTGCAATCCAGAAGCAAAAGTCCTTAGGGATAGTATGTTTTTGGTTATTTTAGTTTATACAAGGGGTGAAAAGCTAATGGTACATCCTATCCAAGTCGGCAAAAGAACACGAATGAGCTTTGCTAGAGTTAAAGACATAACAGAGATGCCTAATTTAATAGAGGTACAGTTGGATTCCTATCAATGGTTTTTAGATGAGGGACTTCAAGAGGTATTTAATGATATAAGTCCTATATCAAACTATACAGGTAATCTTGTACTTGAATTTATTGGTTACAAACTTGATATGGAAAATATTAAGTACTCTGTTGAAGAATGTAAAGAAAGAGACTCTACTTATGCAGCTCCATTAAAAGTAAAAGTAAGACTTCAAAACAAAGAGACAGGTGAACTTAAAGAACAAGAAGTATTCATGGGAGACTTTCCTTTAATGACAGAACAAGGAACTTTCATTATAAATGGTGCTGAAAGAGTAATTGTAAGTCAATTAGTAAGATCACCAGGGGTATATTATAATTATTCCGTAGATAAAAATGGAAAGAAGTTATATTCGGCTACTGTAATACCTAATAGGGGTGCATGGCTAGAATATGAAACAGATTCAAATGATATAATTTATGTAAGAATAGATAAGACTAGAAAGCTTCCAATTAGTGTTCTAGCAAGAGCTATGGGATTTGCAAGTGATCAACAAATAATGGATTACTTTGGCGATGATGAAAGACTAAAGGCTACTATAGAAAAAGATAACACTAAAACAAGAGAAGAAGGCCTATTAGAAATATATAAAAGGTTAAGGCCCGGTGAACCACCTACTGTTGATAGTGCAATGAGTTTAATAGATTCATTGTTTTTTGATGCAAAACGCTATGATTTATCAAAGGTAGGTAGATATAAATTCAATAAAAAGTTAGCACTAAACTTAAGAATTGCAAACCAAATATCGGCATTAGATATAGTTCATCCGGAAACAGGAGAAATCTTTGTTCAAAAAGGTGAAAAAATAGATAGAGAAAATGCTTTGGCAATTCAAGATAGTGGTATAAATCTAGTAGATATAATTATTGATGATAAAGTAGTAAGAGTTGCAGGTAATAATTTTGTAAATATAAATAAACAGTTACCTTTTGACATAGAGGATTTAAACATACGTGAATCAGTACATTATCCTACTTTAAGAGAAATATTAAATAATTATACCGAAGAAAGTGCAATTAAAGAAGAGATTAAAAAGAATATACATAGACTTATACCCAAGCATATAATTAAAGATGATATGTATGCTACTATAAGCTATCAAATAGGGCTTTTATATGGTGTAGGGAATGTAGATGATATAGACCATCTTGGTAATAGAAGACTAAGATCAGTAGGTGAATTGTTACAAAATCAATTCAGAATAGGTCTTTCAAGGATGGAAAGAGTAGTAAAAGAGAGAATGACCATACAAGATCCAGAAGGAATAACCCCTCAGGCTCTTATAAATATAAGACCGGTGTCAGCAGCTACAAAAGAATTTTTTGGAAGCTCACAACTTTCTCAGTTTATGGATCAAAATAATCCACTTTCTGAACTTACTCATAAAAGAAGACTTTCAGCTTTAGGACCTGGTGGATTATCAAGAGAAAGAGCTGGATTTGAAGTAAGAGACGTTCATCACTCTCATTATGGCAGAATGTGTCCTATAGAGACTCCAGAAGGACCTAATATAGGGCTTATTAACTCTTTAGCTACTTACGCAAGAGTTAATGAATATGGATTTATAGAAACACCATATAGAGTGGTGGATAAAAAGACAGGTATAGTAACTAGTGAAATTAGATACTTTACAGCAGATGAAGAGGATAACTATTTAGTAGCTCAAGCTAATGAACTATTGGATGAAGATAATATGTTTATTGATGATAGAGTAACTGTAAGAATCAAAGAGGATATATTACTTGTACCAAGAAATGACGTTGATCTTATGGATGTTTCTCCAAGGCAGATAGTATCTGTAGCAACAGCTATGATACCTTTCCTTGAAAATGACGATGCTAGCCGTGCACTTATGGGTGCTAACATGCAACGTCAAGCAGTGCCGTTATTAAAGCCTCAAGCACCATTAGTTGGAACAGGTATTGAATATAAAGCGGCATTAGATTCAGGTGTACTTCCAAAAGCTAGAAATGCTGGAGTTATATCTTATGTAAGTGCTAGTGAGGTTAGGGTTAAAAGAGACTCTGATGGTGGAACAGACGTATATAGATTACTTAAGTTTAAAAGGTCAAACCCAGGTACTTGTATAAATCAAAGACCTATTGTAGCAAAAGGAGACCGTGTTGAACATGGATCTGTATTAGCAGATGGACCATCAACAGATCTTGGAGAAATAGCATTAGGTAAAAATATAAGAATGGGCTTCATCACATGGGAAGGATATAACTATGAGGATGCTATGCTTATTTCTGAAGAATTAGTAAGAGAAGATGTATTTACCTCCATTCACATAGAGGAATACGAATGCGAAGCTAGGGATACAAAGCTTGGACCAGAAGAAATAACAAGAGATATACCTAACGTAGGTGAAGATGCGCTAAAAGATATAGATGAGCGTGGAATCATAAGAATAGGTGCAGAAGTAAGGGCAGGAGATGTACTTGTAGGTAAAGTTACACCTAAGGGAGAAACAGAACTTACAGCAGAAGAAAGGCTATTAAGAGCTATCTTTGGAGAAAAGGCAAGAGAAGTAAGAGATACTTCCCTAAGAGTTCCTCATGGTGAATCAGGTATTATAGTAGACGTGAAAGTCTTTACAAGAGAAAATGGTGATGAGTTACCTCCAGGGGTGAATCAACTTGTAAGATGTTATATAGCTCAAAAGAGAAAAATATCTGTAGGGGATAAGATGGCTGGAAGACATGGTAATAAGGGTGTTATTTCAAGAGTATTACCAGAAGAGGATATGCCATTTTTACCAGACGGAAGACCATTGCAAATATGCTTAAATCCGCTAGGGGTTCCCTCTCGTATGAATATAGGTCAGGTTCTAGAGGTTCATCTAGGCCTTGCAGCAAATAAACTAGGTTGGCACATAGCAACTCCAGTATTTGATGGTGCAAATGAGTACGATATAGAAGAACATCTTGTAAAAGCAGGATATGATGGAGATGGTAAAACAGTACTATATGATGGAAGAACCGGAGAAGCATTTGATAACAGGGTAACTGTAGGATATATGTATATATTGAAACTTGCTCACTTGGTTGATGATAAGATCCATGCAAGATCCACAGGGCCGTACTCCTTAGTTACACAGCAACCTCTAGGAGGTAAAGCACAATTCGGAGGACAAAGATTTGGAGAGATGGAAGTTTGGGCGCTTGAGGCTTATGGAGCAGCACACACTCTTCAAGAAATCTTAACTGTTAAGTCTGATGATGTTGTAGGTAGAGTTAAAACTTATGAATCAATAGTAAAGGGTGAAAATATACCAGAACCAGGTGTACCAGAGTCCTTTAAGGTTCTTATTAAAGAACTTCAAGCTTTATGCCTAAATGTAAAAGTTCTTAATGACGAAAAAC
Source organism: uncultured Clostridium sp. (assembly GCA_964474485.1). Lineage (GTDB taxonomy): Bacteria > Bacillota > Clostridia > Clostridiales > Clostridiaceae > Clostridium_L. The sequence continues at coordinate 3,815 of CAYYWN010000067.1, forward strand.
AAGAAATTAAATTAAGAGAATATACAGAAGAGGAACTTGAAGCGCTAGAGATAAATATAGAGGGAAAAGAAGATATACCAGTTCTAAAGGCAACTACTGAACTAGAAGGTAGTAACATTGAAGAAGAAATAGAAGAAGAAAAAGAAGAGATAGAAGAAGAAAAAGAAGAAGACTATGATGATTTACCGCTAGATGAGTTTGAAAAAGAATTACAACTAGATAATTTTGGCGATGAACACTAATTTTGAAGGGAGGATTACCCTTGATTGAATTAAATAATTTTGATGCTATGCAAATAGGTTTAGCTTCTCCAGAACAGATAAGAGAATGGTCTAGAGGGGAAGTTAAAAAACCAGAAACAATAAATTACAGGACATTGAAACCTGAAAGAGATGGTTTGTTTTGTGAGAGAATATTTGGACCAACAAAAGATTGGGAATGCCATTGTGGAAAATATAAGAGAGTAAGATATAAGGGGATAGTTTGCGATAGATGTGGAGTTGAAGTCACAAAATCTAAAGTAAGACGTGAGAGAATGGGGCATATAGAACTTGCAGCCCCAGTATCCCACATTTGGTATTTTAAAGGCATACCTTCCCGAATGGGTTTGATGTTAGATATGTCCCCTAGATCCCTTGAAAAAGTTTTATATTTTGCTTCTTATATTGTTTTAGACCCTAGGGACACACCTCTTTTAAAGAAACAACTTCTTAATGAAAAAGAATATAGAGAAGCTATAGATAAGTATGGTGAAGAAAGTTTTTCAGCGGGTATGGGAGCTGAATCTATAAAAGTTTTATTAGAAGAAATTGATTTAGAAAAATCAACTATAGATTTAAAAGAAGATTTAAAAAATAGTACGGGACAAAAGAAGATAAGAATAATAAGAAGACTTGAAGTTATGGAGTCATTTAAAAAGTCAGGAAATAAGCCAGTTTGGATGATTATAGGCGTAATACCTGTAATACCACCAGATCTAAGACCTATGGTTCAATTAGATGGTGGAAGGTTTGCAACTTCTGATTTAAATGATTTATATAGAAGAGTTATAAATAGAAATAATAGACTAAAGAAACTATTGGATTTAGGAGCACCTAATATAATAGTAAGAAATGAAAAAAGAATGCTTCAGGAAGCTGTAGATGCATTGATAGATAATGGTAGAAGAGGTAGGCCAGTAACAGGACCTGGAAATAGACCACTTAAGTCTTTATCTGATATGCTTAAAGGAAAACAGGGTAGATTTAGACAAAACTTACTAGGTAAGCGTGTCGACTATTCTGGAAGATCAGTTATTGTTGTAGGGCCTGAGCTTAAAATGTATCAATGTGGTTTACCAAAAGAAATGGCACTAGAACTTTTCAAACCTTTCGTTATGAAAAAGCTAGTTGAAAATTCTTTGGCACATAATATAAAAAGCGCTAAGAGAATGGTAGAAAGAGTAATGCCACAGGTATGGGATGTACTAGAAGAAGTTATTTCAGATCATCCAGTATTATTAAACCGTGCGCCTACGCTGCATAGATTGGGAATTCAAGCCTTCCAACCTGTATTAGTTGAGGGTAGAGCTATAAAGCTGCATCCTTTAGTGTGTACAGCATATAATGCTGACTTTGATGGAGACCAAATGGCGGTCCATGTGCCTCTTTCTGTTGAAGCTCAAGCAGAAGCAAGATTTTTAATGCTTGCTGCTGGGAACATCTTGAAGCCATCAGATGGTAAACCAGTATCAGTTCCTACGCAAGATATGATTTTAGGATCTTACTATTTGAGTTTAGATAAGGACGGAGAAATAGGCGAAGGAAAAATATTTATATCGCCAGAAGAAGCTATTATGGCTTATCAAGTTAAAGATATTTCTTTACATGCTAAGATAAAAGTTAGGATGACTAAAGAAATTAATGGAGAAATTAAGCAAGGGATAATAGATACTTCTGTGGGTAAGATTATATTTAATGAATCTATACCTCAAGATTTAGGTTTTGTAGATAGAACTTTAGAAGAAAACTTGTTTAAACTTGAAGTTGACTTTTTAATAGATAAAAAAGGTCTTGGACATATAGTTGAGAATTGTTATACAGTTCATGGACCAACGCAAACATCAGTAATGCTAGATGAAATTAAAGCAAAGGGATATCATTACTCTACTATCGGAGCTATTACTGTTTCGGTATCAGACATGGTTGTTCCTGAAAAGAAAGCTGGTTTGCTTAAAGAGGCAGAAGAAACTGTTAAAAAGATCGAAAAGATGTATAAAAGAGGATTTATATCTGAAGAAGAAAGATATGAAAGAGTTATAGATAAGTGGACTAAAACCACTGAAGATGTAGCTAATGCTCTAATGGATAACTTGGATAGATTTAATCCAATATTTATGATGGCTGATTCTGGAGCTAGAGGTTCTAAGAGTCAGATAAAGCAGTTAGCGGGTATGAGAGGTCTTATGGCTAATCCGTCCGGTAAAATTATAGAACTTCCAATTAAAGCTTCTTTTAGGGAAGGGCTAGATGTATTAGAATATTTTATATCAACTCATGGAGCTAGAAAGGGTAATGCTGATACTGCTCTTAAAACAGCTGACTCAGGATATCTTACAAGAAGACTTGTTGATGTTAGCCAAGATGTAATAGTAAGACACGAAGATTGTGGAACTAAAGATGGAATTTATGTGTCTGAAATTAAAGTAGGAAATGAACCTATAGAAGAGTTGAAAGAAAGACTAACTGGAAGATATTCAGCAGAAGACATTATAGATCCCAAAACTGCTAAGGTTATAGTTAAAAACCATACCTATATGACTGGTGAAATAGCAGGTAAAGTACAAAATGCTGGAGTCAAGAAGGTAAAGATAAGATCGGTATTTAGTTGTGATTGTAAAGTAGGAGTTTGTTCTACTTGTTATGGTATGAATATGGCTACTGGACAAAAGATAACTATAGGTGAGGCTGTAGGTATAATAGCAGCTCAATCTATTGGTGAGCCTGGTACACAGCTTACAATGAGAACCTTCCATACCGGTGGAGTTGCAGGAGCGGATATAACACAAGGGCTTCCAAGAGTAGAAGAGCTATTTGAAGCTAGAAAACCAAAAGGATTGGCTACAGTAGCAGAAGTATCCGGTACAGTTAAAATGGAAGAAACAAAGAAAAAGAGATCAATAATTATAGTTACTGAATCAGGAGAAGAAATTACTTATGAGATTCCATTTGGTTCAAGAATGAAAGTTAGTAATGGGGATTTAATTGAAGCTGGAGATGAAATAACAGAAGGTTCAGTAAATCCACATGACGTCATGAGAATTAAGGGGCTTGAAGGAGTTAGAGAATATCTATTATCAGAAGTTCAAAAGGTATATAGATTGCAAGGTGTTGATATAAATGATAAGCATCTTGAAGTTGTAGTAAGACAAATGACTAGGAAGGTTAAGGTGTTAGAACCAGGAGATACAGACCTTCTACAAGGAACTATGATAGATATATTTGATTTTATAGAAGAAAATGAAAGAACTAGAAAAGCTAATTTAGAAGAAGCTAAGGGAGACCAAGTGCTTCTTGGGATTACAAAAGCAGCTTTAGCTACAGATTCTTTCTTATCAGCGGCATCCTTCCAAGAAACTACAAGAGTTTTAACTGATGCAGCTATAAAAGGTAAAATTGATCCATTACTAGGTCTTAAGGAAAATGTAATTATAGGAAAACTTATACCTGCTGGTACAGGAATGAGTAGATATGGATCAGTAAGATTAAATACAGAAATTGATGTAGAAGAAAAAGAACCTGTTAAGACTTTAGAAGATTAATTAATTTTATTGACAGGATATAATGAAAATGATAAAATACAACTTGTGTGATTTTATAACAGGGATATTTTAAATATTAGATTTAATTTGTTTACATGAGTTTTTCGGAGTAAAGTCTAGACTTTACTCCGGGTTTAATTTTAAATTTCAAGGAGGTAAACCTCATGATAGACAGACTTTTAGGAAAAAAGGTCGTAGGCATAAAACAGGTTACAAAAGCATTAAATAACGACCAAGGGTTAAAGCTATATGTAGCAGAAGATGCAGATTCAAAAATTATTATACCTATAGTTAGCATAGCTGAAGAAAAGAACATAGAAATAGAATATATCACCACAATGAAGTATTTAGGTAAGATGTGTGGTATAGAAGTAGGGTCAGCGGCTACTTTAATCCTAAAAGAATAATTAATTAGCTATTATCTTAATTTTAATAGAATACCAAAATTACTTTTTAAAATATAGGAGGTGAAAACATGCCAACAATTAGCCAATTAGTAAGAAAAGGCAGAAAGACAGCAGCAACTAAATCAGGATCACCAGCTTTAAAAAACTGTCCACAAAAAAGAGGTGTATGCACAGTAGTTAAAACTACTACACCAAAGAAGCCTAACTCAGCGCTTAGAAAAGTTGCAAGAGTTAGATTGACAAATGGTTACGAAGTATCTGCATACATTCCAGGAATAGGACACAATCTACAAGAGCATAGTGTTGTTTTAATCAGAGGTGGAAGAGTAAAAGACCTTCCAGGTGTTAGATATCATATTGTTAGAGGCGCTTTAGACTCAGCAGGTGTAGCTAACAGAATGCAAAGTAGATCAAAGTATGGTGCTAAGAGACCAAAGCAAAAATAATTTTGCTTAAATCTGGTGCTATGTCTTCGTGTTTACATAGATTTATAAACGTAAGTTTATATAGATTCCGGAGAACAGAGCGCTTTGCGGTGTAAAGCCGAGTACCAATGAACTTAAATATTTATGTTAAGGAGGGAAGAAAAGTGCCAAGAAAAGGACATATAGGAAAAAGAGAAGTTTTACTAGACCCTTTGTACAACAGTGAAGTTGTTACAAAGCTTATAAACAGCATAATGTTAGATGGTAAAAGAGGAGTAGCACAACAAATTTGCTACGACGCATTTGATATAATTGCAGAAAAAACAGAAAAAGATGCTTTGGAAGTTTTTGAAGCAGCTATGGCTAATATCATGCCATTACTAGAAGTTAAAGCTAGAAGAATAGGTGGTGCTACTTACCAAGTACCAATGGAAGTAAGACCAGAGAGAAGACAAACATTAGGAATAAGATGGTTGTTAATTGCTTCTAGAAAAAGAGGAGAAAAATACATGAGGGAAAGATTAGCAAATGAGCTAATCGATGCTTCCAATAATACAGGTGCTGCAGTTAAGAAAAGAGAAGAAACACATAAAATGGCTGAAGCTAATAAAGCATTCGCTCATTACAGATATTAACATAAAACTGTTTTGGCTTTTGCCAAAACAGTTTTATCAGATTTAATTACTAATTTACTCAGATTATATGCTGAGAGGAGGAATATATAGTGGCAAGACAATTTCCGTTAGAAAAGTACCGTAATATAGGAATAATGGCTCATA
>CAYYWN010000068.1:0-9203 GCA_964474485.1 uncultured Clostridium sp.
GATTTATTATAGGTTTTGGATCAGCTATGAGCGTTGAAGGTGCAGCAACTTTAATAAATACCATACCAGTATGGCTTATAAAGGGATTTACGGTTGCAGGAAGTATGTTACCAGCTATAGGATTTGCTATGATACTTAATGTAATGGTTAAAAAAGAATATATAGCCTTTGTTGTATTAGGGTTTGTATGTGTTTCATATTTAAAGCTACCAGTAATAGGTATAGCATTTATGTCATTAATATTTGCACTATATGATTATTATAATAAACCAGCTGCTGTAGTAGTAGGAGATAATCAATTAGAAGAGGAGGACTTTGAAAATGGAATCTAAAACAGGAGTATTACAATGGAAAGACTATCTAAATGTAAGTTTACGTTCCTTCCTTTTACAATCAGGATTTAACTACGGAAATTATCAAGGATTAGGATATACAAATGTTATATTTCCAGCTTTAAAGAAGATATATGCAAATAATGAAGAACAGCTTAAAGAATCTGCTATTGAAAATATAGAGTTCTTTAATACAAATCCACAGGTTCTACCTTTTGTAACTAGCATACAGCTTGCTTTATTAGATGCAGGTGAATCACCAGAAGATGCTCGTTCAATTAAAATGGCTCTTATGGGACCCCTAGCTGGAATAGGAGATTCATTATTTCAATTTGGAATTGCTCCTCTTTTTTCAAGTATAGGAGCAGGACTTGCAGCTGAAGGAATGATTCTTGGACCAATTTTATTCTTTCTTGGAATAAATCTATCATTATTAAGTACTAAAATATTGACTGGTTATTATGGATATAAACTAGGAACTAGTTTTATAGATACCTTAAGTGAAAAGATGGCTAGTATATCAAGACTATCATCTATAGTGGGTATATCTGTAGTCTCGGGACTTGCTGTAAGTTTTGTTAAGGTAAGTATACCCATTAAGTATGCAACTACAATGGCAGATGGAAAAGTAAACGAAATAGCGGTTCAAACAATTTTAGATAAAATAACACCTAATTTATTACCGGCACTGTTTACTTTATTTATATTCTATTTAGTTAGAAATCGTAAATGGAATACTTATAAATTAATAGCTTTAACACTATTTATAGGTATCTTAGGATCAGTATTGGGATTATTAGGTTAATAACAAACATAGAGGTGAAAAGGATGTATAATATTTTAATAGTTGGGCACGGGACTTTTGCAACAGGGATAAAATCATCTTTAGATTTATTAATTGGTGAGTGCGATAGAATTCATGCGCAAAATCTTTCAGAAAACATAACTCATGAGGAATTTGAAAATATAATAACTGAATATATAAATAAATATGATAAGCTTATAGTATTTGCAGATTTATTAGGCGGAGCACCAAGTCAAATAGTTACAAGAAAAATTCTTGAAATGGAAAAATCTAAAGAACAATTTGTGGTATCGGGGGTATCTTTAGCATTAATATTAGATATATGTAGCCATATTACAATATTAAATGAAGAGGATCATATATTAGAAAAGATAAATACATCCTTAGATAATATAAAAGATACAATGAGCGTTGTATGTTTAGAGGACTTTTGTGATAATGAAAGTAATGAAGAATCTGAGAACTTTGAAGATATTATAGGTATATGATATGAAAAATATAACTTTGTGGATAGTAGTAGTTATAATGGCGGTATACGCTATAATATTTATCATTATGCAAGGTAGAAATAAGCAAAGATCTAAAAATCAACAAAAGACCATAGAAGATTTCCATAAAAAACTAAAAAAAGGTGACTATGTTATTACTCTATCAGGTATATATGGTTATATTTATGCGATAGATGCTAATAAGGTATCTGTAGAGATATCTAAGGATATATATGTAGATATGGACATACAATCTATCATGGGTGTACTTAATAAGTAATCTTAAAGATAGTTAAGATGTAAAAGAGGCTATAATGTTGAAAGGTTTTTAGATACATAAATAGAGTTAAAGAAAAAAGTTATTGCCTTGCAATAACTTTTTTTCTTTAATTTCTAGAAGGCGAAGCACCTAAACTATTAATGATATGAAAAAGATAATAAGAGATATTTAGTAAGGAGGTTTAAAATGAATAAAGATAAAAATAAAGATAAAGAGTATAGATATAGCTTTTATATGAAAAAATTTGAAGGCTTTTATAAGGATTTTGAAAATCAGGGTGCTATAATTTTTTTAAAAGATAACTATGATGAAAAAATTAAAAAGTCTTTAGAAAATGCTAATAGGATACTTAACAATGTATTTTTATTTAATAGACCTTGGGATATGGAACCTACTAGTGTACCGTATAAATTTGAAAATATAATTTGGAATTATGCTCCAAATGGAGATGATGAGTGGATATTTATGTTAAATAGACATGAGTATTTGGAAGACTTAGTAATAGCTTATTATTTAACATATGATAAAAAGTATATATATAAGTGGATTGAAGTAATAAATGATTGGATAAATAAAAATACTCCGTCATCTAATGAAATGGCATGGAGAACCATCGAAGTAGGTATAAGGTGCTTAAGTTGGACATTTGATTTAATAAGAATATTACCTCTAGATATATTAAAAGAAGATGAGTTTGAAGAGATATTAAAGAGCCTATCTTATCAGGTGAGATTTATAAAGGATAATATTAAAGATAAGGATATATTAAGTAATTGGGGCGTTTTGCAAACTACAGGGGTTTTAACAGTTCTAATGGCATTTTATGAAAGGATAGAAGACAAGGACTTGATAAATTGGGCAGAAAAAACCTTAGTGAAACAACTAGAAGTTCAAGTTTTAGAAGATGGTGTACATTGGGAACAATCACCTATGTACCATGTAGAGGTTTTATTAAGTACATTAAAAATGTTATATATAGCAGAAGTTTTTAATTTTACTGTAAATAAAGTTATTAAAGATAAGGCTTATGATTTATCAAATGTATTAATTTATTCTACAGCTCCAGACCATCATCAGATTATGCAAAGTGATAGTGACTATACAGATACTAGAGATGTCATGTGTTTGTCAGCACTAGTGTTAAACAAGGGTGAATTTAAAGATAAATCCTATGAGAGAATAGATTATAGCACAGTTTGGATTTTAGGTGGGAAATATATAAAGATATATGATGAACTAATTTCACTTAATACAAGAGAACTAGATAAGGCATTTTTAGATTCAGGGAACTATTATTTAAGATCAGACTGGAGTGAACAGGCGAGTTTTGCTTATTTTCATAACGGCACTTTAGGAAGCGGGCATGGACATGCAGATTTGCTTCATTATAATATAAGTCCATTTGGTGAAAATTTTATAATTGATCCAGGTAGATATACTTACGTAGAGGATGATAAGCTTAGAACATATTTTAAAAGTCCTAAGGCACACAATTGTATCATTATTAATGAGGAAGATTTCACACAATGCAAGGGTTCGTGGGGATATCATAGCGTTGCAAAATCTATGAATAATTATCATAAATTTAAAAATGATATTTGTTATATAGAGGGAGTTTATATGGTAGAAAACTCTAAAGAATATTATGTTGTTACGAGAAAGTTTATATATATAAAGCCTTCACTTTGGATAGTATGTGATGTTGTAAATAAAAAAGGGGAAAACTATGTAAAACGCTATATTCATATGGATAGGGATGTGAAGATTGAATCAAAGGGTAAAGGTTATATAATGAGTAAAAATGGAATTAATCTTCAAGTTATTTCATTATTTCTCAATGAAGTTTATATTAAAAATGATTATGTATCTAGAAAGTATAATGAGATACATAATTCTAAAACCCTTGTTGGTAAAAGTAATTTTAAAGATATAGGGATTAGTGTAGACGTTTTATATGGAACCTTAGATCAAGAGAATATGAAGGTTAAGGTGAAGAAATTATATCAAGCTGGAAAGTCAGAGCCGTTAACAGCTACTCAAGGTACAGCTTTGGAGATAGAATTACCTATAGGAGAAAAATACGTAATTATAATTATCCATCAAGAAATATATATAGGTAAAAAGCTGATTATTTATAATAAGGAAGTTTCCTTTTATGGTAAGGTTTTAGTGTTAAAACATACTAATGAAGGATTAAAACATATAAAACTTAAAATTTAATATATATTATAAATAAAAAGGTACTATTGAGTTTGAAAATATCTTAATTGTTGCCACTACTTGGTTATGTGTGATAAAATATTATTTAATAAGGTATTTGACAAATATAATAGGTAAATATGTACACTATATTAGTGTATTATCCTATTATAAAAAAAGAATCTATATATAATAGATATGATGTAATGAAAGGTAGCAAGGTGATAAAATGACAAGTGTTTTTGATTCGTTATTAGAAAGAGGATACATAAAGCAAATGACTCATGAAGAGGAGATAAAAGAATTATTAAAAAAGGAAGCAGTAACTTTTTATATAGGTTTTGATCCTACAGCAGATAGCTTACATGTAGGACATTTTATTGCTCTTATGTTTATGGCTCATATGCAAAAGGCAGGGCATAGGCCAATAGCTTTGTTAGGTGGAGGAACTGCAATGATAGGAGATCCTTCAGGAAAATCTGACATGAGAAAAATGCTTACGAAAGAAGAAATAGAGCATAATGTTCAAAGTATAAAAAAACAAATGGAAAGATTTATAGACTTTTCAGAAGGTAAGGCTTTATTAGTTAATAATGCAGAGTGGCTATTAGATTTAAATTATGTGGAGTTCATAAGAGATATAGGTGTACATTTTTCAGTGAATAGAATGCTTACAGCAGAATGTTTTAAACAAAGATTAGAAAAAGGATTATCCTTTTTAGAGTTTAATTATATGTTAATGCAAGGCTATGATTTCCTTGAGCTTAACAAAAAGTATGGTTGTGTTATGGAACTTGGTGGAGATGATCAATGGTCTAATATGATAGCTGGAGTTGAACTTATAAGAAGGAAAGAAAGAAAATCGGCATTTGCCATGACTTGCTCTCTTCTTACAAATAGTGAAGGTAAGAAGATGGGTAAGACTGAAAATGGAGCTTTATGGCTTGATAGTGAAAGAACTTCACCTTACGAGTTTTATCAATACTGGAGAAACATTGCAGATGAAGATGTAGAAAAATGTTTATGTCTACTTACTTTCTTACCTATGGATGAAATTAGAAAACTATCTAGCCTTGAAGGGGCTGAAATAAATGAAGCTAAAAAGATTTTAGCCTTTGAAGTTACTAAACTAGTTCATGGAGAAGAGGAAGCGAGTAAAGCTAAGACAGCAACAGAAGCTCTTTTTGGAAGTGGAAAAGACTTAGATAATGTGCCTACGGTTACTATTAAAAGAGATGACTTAGGTTCTCTTTTAATAGATGTAATAGTTAAAAATGGAATAATGCCTTCTAAAGGAGAGTGCAGAAGACTTATACAACAAAATGGATTATCCCTAAATGATGAAAAGGTAACAGACATAGGGTATTTATTAAATGAAGAAGACTTTAAAGATGGTATTGCACTTATTAGAAGAGGAAAGAAAAATTATCATAAAATAATTATTGAATAATTGTTAAATAATTAAATTTAGACTACTTCTTTTTTAAGGGGTAGTTTATTTTAGTTATATAATTAGGTTGTTTTGTTGACTTAACATTAGAATCTTCAGAAATCGTTATTCTTAACGATAATATATTGAAACTAAAAAACGATTATTAAGGGTAATAGTCACATTTAAAAGAGCATTAGTAATTATAGAAATCGGATAAGATCAGGTATTAAGGTTGAGATACATGGGTGAATTTTAATTTGGGGGGCTAAGATATGGGAAATATGATTAATGTAAATAATCCTTATGGAGTGGATAATAAAAAAATAACCTCAAAACTTACATTTCAAAAGGGAGAAAGTTTTTCTGCAAGAGTTGTGGGATATGGGAATTCTAAAAATGAAGTTTCTTTAAGGATGATAGATGGATGGCAATTTGATGCACAAATAGATGGGAATATAGGATTAGATTATAAAGGAACAACAAGGTTTGTAGTAGAAGGATTTGAAGATAATAAACTAAAGATAAAAGCCTTAAAAGTAGAGGTAACATCAGAAGATAATCTTAAAAAGTCTATTGATTTGATATTAGAAGAAAATGGACTTGCAAAAAAGGATGGGGATATATTATTAAAAATGCTAAAATATAATATAGAACTTGATAAAGATAATATTTTAAAGGTAAAAACCTTAATAGATTTGAAAGAAAATATATTACCTGATTCTTCAAAAGAAAGGGATTTTATATTTAAATATATAAATAGTAAAAATATAGATATAAATAGCGAGAAAGGGAAAGATATAGAAAGAGTTTTAAAAGAGTTTTTTTCTGAGCTTAAAGATTTAGATATAGATGATTTAATGTTTATGATAGAAAATGATCTACCTTTAGATAAAGAAACTATGGAAAGTTTCAAAAATATGTTTAAAGAAAATGGTAAACTTTATGATTTGTTAAAAAGTATAGATATGGATAAATCATTATTAATATCAGCTGAGACACTAGAAAGAGGTAATCTTGATGAGAAGGAAGTAGAAACAATTTTGCTTAAGGGCATAAAAGATACTTTAAATATGGAAGTGGATATTAATAAAGAGGCTATAGAAGGTTTAACTTCTTCATTAAATAAGTTTACTAAAGAAAATATTTTAAAAAGTATACAAGAGGTAGTGAATCTTGACAAGGTAAATGTAGAGGGAATTTTAAAAGATATATTAAATGGTGAGTTTGACCAAGATAGCTTTAAAAATCTTGCTTCTTTAATAGATGTAGCAGAACAACAAATTTCAAATAATAAGGATCAATTAAAACTTCAAGTGAAAGAAATATTTTCAAAGGATCTTATGTTGACAGAAAATGAAATAAATAATTTAACAAGTTCTATAGAACATAGTACTGAATCAAAATCTTTTGCAGAATTCAAACAAAATATAGTAAACATTTCACAAAAACTTACAGAGGATATGTCAGGTTTAAACAAGTCAAGTGGAGATAAGATTTTAAATATGGTTAGTAAAGAAAATCTTCATTTAAATGAAACTGCAAGGTTTCTAATGAACTCTTTAGAAGATAAGGGAAAAGATGTTTCCAATAATTTAAAAACTGATATTCAACAAATATTAAGTTCAATTATGGATGATGATATAGGAAGACTTACAAGTAAAGGAAATTTAGAAATAAAAGATAGTGCAAGTGTTGTTAAAAGCCAAATAGATATAAAGATAAGTAATATGAAAAATATAATAAATAATATATTAAATAAGTCTTTAGAAGGGAAGGATAGTATAAATAATATATTATCTTTCATAAAGGATAATTTAAATGACCTTAAACTATACAATACAATTTCCAATGAATATTATTATATGGACTTACCTATAGCGATGAATCATAAAGAATATCCTTGTAGGGTAATAATAAAGGATAGAAGAGAAGAAGGAAAGAAAATTGACTCTAAAGATGTTAAAATGGTGGTTACTGTAAGAACACAATTTTTAGGCGAAGTTGATGGATTTATAAAAGTTAAAAATGATTTTATGAATTTAGAGATAAAATGTGATGAAAAGTCTATAAAAGTGTTAAATATGAAAAAAGAATTACTAAAAGAATCTTTAGAAAATTTAGGGTATAGTTGCGATCTTAAGGTTTCTAAAAAAGAGGTTATCTCTGATATAGTAAGTTGTAGGGAATTTTTTAATGATAGTGATTTTACATCTTTAAACGTTATGGTGTAAAATTAAATAAAAGCTCTTTAAAAGATAGTATTATGAGTTGTAAAATTACTAGTAAATTTAAGGAGAGATTGTAAGTGTTAATTATAGCTATTAAGGTGGTGAAGAGTAAAGTATGAAAAAAATAAGGAAGGCTGCTGCAGTAAAATATGACCAATCCTATGATGCACCAATGGTTACAGCTAGGGGGATGGGAGATATAGCAGATAAAATAATAGAAAAAGCAGAAGAAAGTGATGTACCAATAGTATATAATAAGGAGCTTGCAGACTTATTAAACAATGTAGATGTAGGAGAATTCATACCCTCTGAACTTTATGAAGCTATAGCGGAGATAATAGCTTACATTACAGATATAGATACTATATTAGGAGAAAGGTGAGTGAATAATGGCATTATATGCAATATCAGATCTACACTTGGCTTTAAGTGGAGATAAACCAATGGATGTATTTGGTCAGCAATGGTTTAAACATGATGAAAAAATAAAGGAAAATTGGTTAAGTAAAATTTCTAATGAGGATACTGTACTTGTTGCTGGAGATATATCTTGGTCTATGACCATAGAAGATAGTAAAAGAGAATTAGAATGGATAGATGAGCTTCCGGGAAGAAAGATATTTATTAAAGGTAATCACGATTATTGGTGGAATAGTATTACAAAACTTAATGCTATGTTCAAAAATATGGATTTTATCCAAAATAACTTTTTTAATTATGAGGACTGGGCAATTTGTGGTACTAGGGGATGGACTTGTCCTGGTGGAGAAAACTATACTAAACATGATGAAAAGATATATGAAAGAGAGCTTATAAGATTAAAACTTTCATTGGATATGGCAGTTAAAAAAGGCTATAAGAAAATAATGGTAATGATACACTATCCACCAACTAATGAAAAGTTTGAGGAATCAGAAGTTACTAAAATATTTAAAGAGTATAATGTATCTAAGGTTATATATGGTCATTTGCATGGTCCAGCTCTAGCTAAGGTATTAAATGGAGATAAAGACGGAGTAGAATATATAATGACTTCTTGTGATTATATAGATTTTGATCCAGTGAAGATTTTATCAGATGTAGAATAAAATTAAAGCTATATAACTAAAAGTTTAGAATCAAAGTAAGGTGGAACTATTAATTTAAGTTCTACCTTATTTTTATTCTGTTTAATATTAAGATTAACATTTCAGAGGCTATAAGTACTTACTTATGGTTATCTTAGGTACTTATTTGTGATTTTAGTATTAAAGGCTTTTTCTAAATAAAAGGATTTTGTGTATACAAAATAAGCAATAGTATGGATTAAAAATATAACTTTAAAGTCATATACTGTATATAGAGATATATGATTCTATATAAAAAGATTTGTATAATAACCAGGGGGGTTAAATCATGGATAAGAGCATTAGAGATGCTCAAGATAGTGACAGTGATAT
>CAYYWN010000069.1:0-9187 GCA_964474485.1 uncultured Clostridium sp.
AACTGTAGGTATTATAGTCTTAAGTACTCCTGTAGTTAAGTTTGTATTTGAAAGAGGAGCCTTTGATGAAAGTTCTGTAAAAATGACTGCTACTGCTCTTACATTTTACTCTTTAGGGGTTATATTTTATGGTATGAGGGATATATTAAATAGAGCATTTTATTCACTTCAAGATACTAAAACACCTATGATTAATGGTGTAATAGGTATGAGTATTAATATAGTATTGAATTTAGTTTTAGTTCAGTTTATGGGGATAGGAGGACTAGCTCTTTCTACTTCTATATCAGCCTTTGTTTGTGCTATGTTATTAATGCATAGCTTGAGGAAGAAGCTAGGTAATTTTAATGGTAAGATGATACTTTCAAGTTCTATTAAGATAATTATTTCATCCCTTGCTATGGGGGGAGTGGCTAAGTTATCCTATGGATTTTTCTCCTTAAGACTTGGGGAGGTATCTTCATTATTTACTACTATAATAATTAGTGCCATAGTATATGTTATTATGATTACCCTTTTAAGGGTTAAGGAATTCTTTGATGCTCTAAAGCTGCTTAAGAAAAAGGTTGTAGCAAAGACAGGAAAATACAATTTTAAATAATGCTATAGCAGATAACCCTATGCATAGGATGTGTGGGGTTATTTTTTAGCTTTTTTTATTTAAGTAGCAATATTGATATATTATTTTAGGTTATTAAAATTACATTTAATGTATATATAATTATGAAAATAATGTGAATAAGTGTATTATTATAGATATTATAATAGTTTTGTGTATAATTATAGGTATGATGGAAATTTATTTATGTATTATAATAAAGGTACGTTGATAGACTAAATTTATTATTACTTGGAGGGTTTATGAATAAAAATAAGGTAGCTAAATCTGCGGGTATGGTCATAGTTATTACAGTTTTAAGTAAGCTTTTAGGATTTTTAAGGGATACTCTAATAGCTGGGTCTTTTGGGACTACTTATCAAACTGATGCTTATAATATGGCGATTACTATACCTAGTATTATGTTTGGTATATTTGGACTTGCTATAACCACTACGTTTATACCTATATTAAGTGAAACTTTTAAGTCTAAGGGTAAGGAGGAAATGTTTAATTTTGCTAATAACATAATGAATATACTTTTAGGTTTATCCCTTGTATTATGTTTTATTGCTTGGTTTTTTGCTCCGCAAATTGTGAGGATTATAGCCCCGAAATTCACTGGGGAAACTTATGAGTTAACGGTAGCACTTACTAGAATAAGTTCTATTAATATACTATTTATGTCTATGAATAGTGGGTATATAGCTATACTTCAGACCTTGGATGATTTTATAGCACCAGCTTTAATAGGCTTTATGATTAATATTCCTATAATAATATATATATTAATGGGGAGTCCTTCTGTTGATGGGCTTATGATTGCTACTGGAATAGGATATGTTTTGCAGGTTGTTATACAAATTCCGTGGCTTATTAAACATAAGTATAGATATGAGCCTTTTATTGATTTTAAAGATAAAAGGATAAAAAAGATGCTTAGTCTTATAATTCCAATAATTATAGGGGCTAGTGTAAATCAAATAAATTCTTTGGTGGATAAAACTATAGGTTCAGGGCTTCCCGAGGGGAGTATTTCTGCTCTTAATTTTTCACAAAAGATAAATGGACTTGTGTATTCTATTTTTGGCATTGCTATAGTTACTGTAATGTATCCTAGATTTGCAAGTGAGGCTAATGAGGGGAATTTGAAAAAGTTTAAGATGTACATAAGTAAGTCTATTAATAATATAAACTTAATTATGATGCCAGCTACTGTAGGTATTATTGTGTTAAGTACTCCTTTGGTGAAGTTTATATTTCAAAGAGGAGCTTTTAATGAAGATTCTGTACAGATGACATCTATTGCGCTTACTTTTTACTCCTTAGGAGTTGTATTTTATGGAATGAGGGATATACTAAATAGAGCCTTTTATTCTTTGCAGGATACGAAAACTCCTATGATTAATGGTGTAATCGGCATGACTATTAATATAGTACTAAATTTGATTTTAGTTAGGTTCATGGGAATAGGTGGACTAGCTCTTTCAACATCTATATCGGCCTTTACATGTGCCATGCTATTAATGTTTAGTTTAAGGAAAAAGATAGGAAGTTTCAATGGTAAGAGGATACTTTCAAGTTCTATTAAGATAATAATTTCATCCCTTGTTATGGGTGGAGCTTGTAGACTATCTTATAACCTTTTATCATTAAAACTTTCGGAAATATCTTCATTGTTTATTACTATAATAATTAGTGTTATAATATACATTATTATGCTTATATTTTTAAGGGTGAAGGAGTTTTTTGATGCTCTAAGATTGCTTAAAAAAAGATTGAGTTTGAAGGCAAAGGATAATGTTGTTATTGCATCTTAGAAAGAGTATAAAGGTTATTGTTAAATAAAAATAGGGTGGTGTTTATATGTCTATACTAATTACTGGAGGGGCAGGATATATTGGAAGTCATACTTCAGTGGAGTTATTAAATGCAGGGTATGACATCGTAATAGTTGATAATTTTTCTAATAGTAAGCCTGAGGTTTTAAATCGTATAGAGGAATTAACAGGAAAGAAGTTTAAATTTTATAAGGTGGATGTTTTAGATAGGGATTCCCTTGATGAGGTATTTTCTAAGAATAACATCGAGGCTGTCATACATTTTGCGGGACTTAAATCCGTAGGTGAATCTGTAGCAATGCCTATAAGTTATTATTATAATAATATTGTAGGAAGCTTGATTCTTGCTGAACTTATGGCAAAACATGATGTAAAGAAAATAGTATTTAGTTCTTCGGCAACGGTTTATGGTATGAATAATGTTTCTCCATTAACTGAAGATTTACCGCTTAGCACAACTAATCCTTATGGAAGTACTAAGCTTATGATTGAGCAAATATTTCAAGATATATATGTATCTGATAAGGAGTGGAGCATTGCTCTCCTTAGATACTTTAATCCTATAGGCGCACATGAAAGTGGTAGAATTGGAGAGGATCCAAAGGGAATACCTAATAATATAATGCCTTATATTACTCAAGTGGCTGTAGGTAAGAGAGATAAATTAAGTATTTTTGGTGATGACTATGATACCCTGGATGGTACAGGGGTAAGGGATTATATCCATGTAGTAGACCTTGCAAAAGGACATTTAAAGGCAGTAGAGAAGGTTATCGGAACTAAAGGTATAGAGTCTTATAATCTTGGTACAGGCATAGGCTATAGTGTTCTAGACCTAGTTAAAAACTTTGAAGAAGCAACAGGAGCTAAAGTACCCTATGTTATAACAAAAAGAAGACCAGGAGATATAGCTACCTGCTTCTCAGATCCTACCAAAGCACTTAAGGAGCTAGACTGGAAAACAGAAAAGACCCTTAAAGATATGTGCAAAGACTCTTGGAAGTGGCAATCAAATAACAAAGCAGGTTATTAAAACAATATATAGAACAAAATGGTTCCACCTCTGAGGTGCTCCTTTTTTATAAGAGAACCTCAGAGGTGGAATCATTAATTGTAAAAAAATATTAAAAACTAAGGATAAGGTGTGACGGTTATGAGAAAATCTAAAAAGAAAGCTCAAAAGGCTAAGATAATATTAGGTACATTTGCTATACTTCTTATTGCTATTTTTGTTTTTTATAAAAGCATTAATAGGATGAAGTATAATAATATCAAATTACCAGATAGCGAGCTTGGAATAAAGGAAGAAATGATTACTAAAGAAAAGGAAAGAAATATAACTAATGTACTTTTATTAGGTGTAGATAATGAAGAGGATGCTTCTGATTCAATTATGGTTCTTTCTATGGATAAGGATAATGGTAGTTTAAAGTTAACATCTATTATGCGGGATAGCTATATATTTTTTGGAGAGAGTAAGGTAAATAAGATAAATTATGCTTATCATTATGGTGGCCCAGAACTTTCTATAAAGACTATAAATGAAAATTATGATTTAGATATAAGGGATTACGTAAAGGTTGATTTTGATGGACTTGATAATATTATAGATAGTTTAGGTGGAATTGATATGGATATAACATCGGAAGAAGTACCTCTTGTAAAAGGGCTTAAAAAAGGTGGTAAACAAACCTTGAATGGATTCCAGGCTGTGGATTATTCTAGGATTAGAAAAGTAGGCACTAATGATTATGGAAGAACAGATAGGCAAAGAAAAGTTATGCAAGAAATCCTTAGAAAACTAAGTTCTATGCCAGTAGCTCAGTATCCTAAGTTAATATCTAGCCTTAGCGAATATGTTGAAACTAGCATTAGCACCACAGAACTTTTAGTCATGTCTTCAAAGGCATCAGGGTTTAAGGATAAGAGTATGAAAGAACTTAGAATTCCTCTAGAAGGAACTCATAAGGATGAATATATAAATAATATATTCTATCTTAAATGGGATAAAGAAGACAATGTCAAAGGAATTCATGATTTTATTTATGGTAAGTAGATAGTCATAGTAAACATGTGAAAATCCTTCTGATTTATCTTTAAAAGAGTCTATACCTTTAGCTTTGGCTTCATATTAAATTTAAATTTAAAAAATAAAAAGTGCCAACCTTTAAGAGGCTGGCACTGACATTTTATGTAATCAGATTACTCTTCTTATTCTACTTATTTTGTACCAAGGCACATCCATAATCATAACAAAGCTTCTTGAATCTGGTAAAGCTATCCATTGTCCGTTTCCTATATACATACCTACATGATTAAGGTCGCTAAAAAATAGTAAGTCTCCAGGTTTTACGTTGGCTTTGGATACTTCTACTCCGTTATTTACTTGATCACATGCAGTTCTACTGATACTTATACCTGCTTGTCTAAATCCCCACTGCATAAGGCTTGCACAGTCAAACGCCCTATATCCAGAATTTGTATATGCACTTGATATATCGTACATACCTCTTCTAGCCTCATTTGGAAAACGTAGTATCAGTGAATTTAGTGCAGCTGTTGTTAAGAACTCTCCAGATCCTCCCCATACATAAGGGCTGCCAATATGTGATTTCATTGCGCTAAGGGCAATATTGTATACATTTTCATAATCAGCAGGGTCTCTTAATTCAGAACTGTATATCCTTTTAACGTAATCTTTACTAACATAGCCAGTTTTACCATCATAGGTAACCTTGTACCACTGTCCTGCAGTACCTATAATATTGCAAGTTTTTCCTGGTAATATATAAGCTAAAACCTTACTATCATCTGAAGAACTTGCTTTATTTCTAAGTCTTAAATTAGTACTAACATTATAAATCATACCAATGCCGAGATCTGAGAGCACTTCATCAGGTACTGATGGAATAGGAGATGTTGGTGGCTTAGTATCAGGAACTTCACTTCCTAAAACATTAGCATAATCTTTGTGGATATAACCAACCTTATTATCATATTCAATAAAGTACCAATCTCCGGATTTACTATTTATATTAAACTTTTGTCCGCCTATTAAGTAAGAAACTACAGATGAATTAGTATTAGGTTCTTTTCTCATCCTTAAATTAGTATTTACATTAATAACTTCACCTTTAGATAGTTTAGTCTGATCAGGAACATCTATAGGTGGTTTTGATGGGGTATCATTATTACTTTCTTTTACATAATCCTTATGAACGTAACCAGATTTCCCATTAAACTCGATACTATACCAATCACCAGACATTCCTTTTATAGAAAGCTTATCTCCATTTTTCAAATAACCTACTATATTAGAATTAATACTAGCATCAGCCCTCATTCTTAAATTAGTGCTAACATCAGTAACCTCACCTTTAGAATATACTGGGGAGGTTGCATTATCACCAGGCTTTTCAGAAGGTGTTGGTTTAGGTTCTACTGGTTTTGATGGAGTATCATTATTAATTTCTTTTACATAATCCTTATGAACGTAGCCAGTTTTACCATTAAGTTCTATGAGGTACCATTCGCCAGACTTTTCCTTTATATTAAACTTATCACCACTGTTTAAATAAGCAACAATAGAAGCAGAAGCACTATTAGAGGATCTCATTCTTAAATTAGTACTTACATTAACAACCTCACCCTTAGAAGAACTTGCGACATTAGGCTTTTCAACTGGTTTTGTAGGGGCATCGCTATTAAATTCTCTTACAAAATCTTTGTAAATGTAACCAGGCTTGCCATTGAAATCTATGTTATACCAATCACCAGTTATACCTTTTATGTTAAATTGTTGACCATTTACTAAGTAGCCAACTATGGAAGAATTAGTTCGAGCAGATTCCCTAATATTTAAATTAGTACTTACATTAATAACTTCACCTTTAGAATATACTGGGGAGGTTGCATTATCACCAGGCTTTTGAGAAGATGTTGGTTTAGGTTCTGTTGGTTTTGATGGAGTATCATTATTAATTTCTTTTACATAATCCTTATGAATGTACCCGGTTTTGCCATTAAGTTCTATAAGGTACCATTCTCCAGACTTTTCCTTAATGTTAAATTTATCACCACTGTTTAAGTAACCAACAATAGAAGCAGAAGTACTAGCAGAAGATCTCATTCTTAAATTAGTACTTACATTAACAACCTCACCCTTAGAGGAACTTGTGGCACTAGGCTTTTCAACTGGTTTTGTAGGGGAATCACCATTAAATTCTCTTACAAAGTCTTTGTAAATGTAACCAGGCTTGCCATTGTAATCTATGTTATACCAATCACCAGTTTTACCTTTTATGGTAACTCGTTCACCATTTACTAAGCAGCCCACTATGGAAGAATTAGTTCCAGCAGATTCTCTAATATTTAAATTAGTATTTACGTTAACAACCTGACCTTTTAGTGATTTAATTTCAGTGGAACTTTCAACTTTTGCTTTATTAGCGTTATTCTCAACAGCATAAACAGGCTTGTCTGCAAAATTAATACCGCCAATAATGCTAGCTGAAATAATAAACATTGATATTTTCTTTTTATTCACCTTCATTTAACCTCCATTTCTTTGAATCTTTAAAATATATAGTGATAATTGTGGAAATTTTAATATAACTTAATTATACATCATAATGTTACAAATTTTAATGAATAAATGAAAATAGTTTCAGTGAAAGAAAAGTGACCAATTATTTTATTTGACTTAGTAGGTATTATTTTGAAGTTGTTTGCCTAGGCGAAATGTCCAGTTTTATAATAGTTAAGGCTATAAAGCAAGAAGCAGATAAGAAGGATTTCCAACTAGAAATAAAAGCTGTTGTACTAGGGCGTTTGATGATGAACTTAGAAAAGCTGTTGTACTAGGGAGTTTGATGATGAACCTAGAGAAGGTAAGTAGACTTATTTTTTTCTCTTAAATTTATATTTTCAAATAAAAAAAATACCAACCTCTAAGAGATTGGCACTGACATTTATAAATATTGCTAAGTAAAAGCAAATACTTTAAGTAAATACAAAGTCGCTCCCTACGCTGGAATTAACCAGATAAAGTTAGAAAGGTCTAAGAATCAAGTTCTTAATCTCAGCCAGCAACACCAGCCCCTTTGGACTATTATAATTTATATTCTATTTTACAATGTAATAATACTATAAAGATATATATAGTCAAATGAAGTGCATCCATTAAATATAATTAGATTAATCTTCTTATTCTGCCTATTTTATACCAAGGCACATCAACAATTCTAATAAGGTTTCTTGTGTTTGGCGATTCTATCCACTTTCCATCACCTACATACATACCTACATGATTAAGATCACTAAAAAATAGTAGGTCTCCAGGCTTTATGTTATCTTTAGATACTTCTATTCCGTTAGTTATTTGGTCCCATGTGGTTCTACCTATATTTATGTTTGCTTGTTTAAAGCCCCATTGCATAAGCCCGGAACAGTCAAAGGATCTATAACCAGTATCTATATATTTACTAGGAATATTGTACTTACCTGATCTTGCATCATTTGGAAAGCGTAGGATTAATGAATTTAGTGAGGTGGTTGTTAAGAGTTCACCAGATCCACCCCAAACATAAGGGCTTCCAATATGGGATTTCATTGCATTAAAGACAATGTTATATACATTGGAATGACCTGCAGGGTCTTTCACTTCAGAACTATCTATCATTTTCACATAATTTTTATTAAGATAACCAGTTTTGCCAGCATATTTAACTTTGTACCACTCACCTGAAATACCTATAATATTACAGGTTTCATTGGATAATATATAAGCTAAAACCTCACTATCAGCTGAAAGACTTGGCTTACTTCTAAGTCTTAAATTAGTACTAACATTATAAATAATACCCATGCCTAGGTTTTCGTCAAGATTTGCTGGATTAACATCTGGAACATGATTCCCTAAAACTTTAGCATAATCTTTGTGTATATAACCAACCTTATTATCATGTTCAATAAAGTACCAGTCACCAGTTTTACCATTTACATTAAATTCTTGGCCGTTGATTAAGTAAGAAATTACAGGTGAATTAGTGCTAGGGTATTTTCTCATTCTTAAATTAGTTATTATATTTGTAACATTACCCTTGGATGGCTTAATTTGGTCAGGAACACTATACTCAGTTTCTTTTACAAAATCCTTATGCACATATACAACTTTACCATTAAAATCGATGCTATACCAATCACCATACTTTCCTTTTATAGAAAGCTTATCTCCATTTTTTAAAGAACCTACTATATTAGAATTAATACTTGCATCAGATCTCATCCTTAAACTAGTTCTTACATTAATAACTTCACCATTAGAAGAGGTTGTCTCATTAGGCTTTTCAAAATGGGTCGGTTTAGTTTCTAATGGATTTGATGAGGTATCGCCATTAAGCTCTTTTACAAAATTTTTATGAACGTAACCAATTTGACCATTGAAATCTATGTTATACCAATCACCGTCTTTACTTTTTATGCTAAATTGCTGACCTTGTATTAAATGCCCTAATATGGAAGAATTGGTTGTAGCAGATTCTCTAATATTTAAACTAGTTCTTACATTAATAACTTCACCTTTAGAGGTCTTAATTTTAACAGAACTTTTAATATTTGGTGTATTATTTGAAGTTTCAACAGCATAAACAGGCTTGTCCGTAAAATTAATACCGCCAATAATGCTAGTAGAAATAATAAACATTGATATTTTCTTTTTATTCACCTTTCATTTAACCCCCTTTTAATT
>CAYYWN010000070.1:0-9119 GCA_964474485.1 uncultured Clostridium sp.
AGTCCATAGAAATTTCTACACCCATATTAAAAAGAGCATTTTCAATTTCTATTAAGTCTTCTGTAAGTCTTTGTTTTTTAACACGTGAAATTTTATTGCAGTCGTATAATAGGCAGTTTAAATAGCCAACATGCGCATTTAATTCATCTATGTTACCTTGAAGCTCTATAAATGTACTGTCTTTAGCAACCCTTTGACCTAATAAGTTGCCAGTAGTACCCTTATCACCAGTTTTAGTATATATACCCATAATATTCACTCCTTGTTAGACTTTTATTAATTTTTATCGTAATATGAAAAGTAATTGTTATTAATAAATTACAAAGCATAAGGATCATAATATACATAACTAATTGATAACCCTTATTAGATACTATTATATCATATAACGGTATTATTGAACTATCTTTTTTGGTAAAGACTTATATTCATTTAAAGATTAGCCTTTGTAATTTATGAGCATAATATGTATTAGAAATTCATAAAATAATAAAATCTTAATATTATAAGTTCAAAATAATAAAAGTTTGATATAATGAGTCTTTAGAGATTAAATAAAAATATTTAAAAGATTAAGGAGAGAACAAAAAATGATATATGGTTTACTTATGATAAATATAATACTCTTAGTACTAGGACAAACCTTATGGAAGATAGGAATGAAAAGCGTAAGTATAGAACTTAGCTTAAGTGGGATATTTAAGGTTTTATTTCAACCCTATATATTTGCAGGTCTTGTAGTATATGCAGTAGCTACATTTATATGGCTTTATATACTTTCTAAATCGGATTTATCTTTAGTTTATCCCCTTCAAAGTTTATGTTACGTTTTTGCTGCGTTTATAGGAATAATAGTATTTAAAGAATATATCCCACCTACAAGATGGTTTGGAATAATGCTAATACTTTTAGGCGCCTTTTTTGTAGCAAAATAAATAACACTGAGAATTCAAGGGAGGTAATAGGATTGTTTAGTATGAAAGAAGAAAATAAAAATATAAAATATACCTTATATATATTAACAATGTTGTTTTTTATTTTGTGTATAATAACTTCATTAAAATATGGAGATAATAACCTTTTGGGTAGTTATAACAAGATGGATGATGATGATGTGAAATATATAAGAAGCGCGTGGAATATACTAGATACAGGTGTACTTTCTTATCACACACCAGGTGTGAAAACAGTATTTATAATGCCAGGTATTTCTTATACCTTAGCATTTTTTATGAAGATCTTTGGGAAGTTAAATGGAGTTGTAGCCTTTAGAATATTTCAAGGTCTTTTTCAGACCTTATCTGTATTTATAATATATTTTATAGGAAGAAAATTATTTAATAGTAAGGTAGGACTTTTAGCAGCCATAATGGATATGATTTATATACCAGAATTATGGTCTACCAATATAATTTTAACTGAAACCTTATTTAAATTTTTTCTTGTGTTACTAGTATACATATCAATTTATGCTATTGAAGAAAAAGAATTTAAATATTACATATGGGGTGGAGTTGTATGGGGTATAGCTACTTTATATAGACCAACTACTGCAGCTTTTCCAATGATTATACTTTTTATGTGGATAACTAAAAAGTATAAGTTTACTGAGATGATTAAGTTTGGAATTGTGACTACCCTAGTTTTTGCAGCTATAATGAGCCCTTGGTGGGTTAGAAATTATAAAGGGTTTGGGAAGTTTGTCCCACTTACTATATCGGCAGGTAATCCTATGTCTCAAGGAGGTTATATAAGTTATAACGAAGATATAGACTATCATCCAGTAGAGTACTCTGATGATCCAATAGAACAAGACACCTTATATAAAGAAAGTTTTAAGTATAGAGTAAAGAATATTATGGTAAAGCGGCCTTTTGCTTATGCTAAGTGGTACCTTGTAGAAAAGAGTGTATTGCTTTGGATAGCTCCTTTTTATTGGAAAGAGATTTGGGGAATAAAGATAGAGTTTGTAGCGGTGTATCATGCTTTATTATTAATACTTGGAATAATTGGTATGATAAAATATCTAAGAAATATCAAGGGTTATAAAAATAGTAATAAATACTCCTATGATACTTATTCTCTATCCATGTATAAACCCTCTTCTGAACCAAAATTTTTAAATGCGAAGATATTATCCTTTGTGCTTTTATTTTTCTATATTACCCACTTACCTTATATAGCATTTTCAAGGTATGGGTATCCTAGCATGTTTGTATTTATGATTTATGCCTCTTATTTAATTTTAGGAGAAAAGTAATGGGAGAAGTCATTAATATACAATAAAGGTTTTAAATCTTTAACATAATTAAACAAGGAAAATTAGCTTTATATAAGATTTAACCAAATAATCCACCATAATTAACACCTAATCAACAAGTTGTCCACAAAATTTTGTGCATAACTAGTGGTTTTTGTGGATAAGTTTAGGGGAGATGCCATTTAGTCATGTGGATGAAAAAAATGTCATCTAGCAAAAACGCATAAAATGCTAGGTTTTACTCTATTTTCACACTATAAACAACAGGTTATCCACAAACAACTAACAAAACATACATTTCTGTGGATAAGCTATGTTAATTAGTCCACATAATTTAATTAATAGAATATATTAATGAAAATTTTCACGAATCAAGTCTTTTTATAATAAAACTTTGAAATCTAAAATATTTTTATAATGAAAAATTTTAGAAAGCAATTTTTTTTGTGATAAAATTATGTATAATATAAGCTATAAATTATAAAAAAGGAGTTGGTATTCATTAGTACTGCGGATAAGCAATATTTAACTTTAGTGAGAGATATATTAGATAACGGATATTATGAAACTGAAAATAGAACTGGGGTACCTACATATAAGTTACCTCATAAAATTATGCAGTTTAATCTTCAAAAGGAATTTCCTATATTAACCACTAAGTTTGTAGCATTTAAAACTGCCGTAAAAGAACTTTTGTGGATATATAAAGATCAGTCTAATGAAGTAAAAAAGCTTCATGAACAAAATGTGCATATATGGGATCAGTGGGTAAAAGAAGATGGAACTATAGGAACCTCTTATGGGTGGATAGTTAAAGAATATAATCAAATAGACAAGCTAATTGAAGGTTTAAAAAATGATCCTCAAGGAAGACGCCATATATTAAGCCTTTGGCAAATACCATATTTAGATGGAGGATCCTTGTACCCTTGTGCCTTTATGACAATGTGGGACGTAACAGATGGTAGACTTAATTGTATGCTTGTGCAACGCTCAGCAGATGTTCCTTTAGGATTGCCATTTAATATGACACAGTATTCAGTACTTACCCATCTTATTGCTCAAATAACAGGGTATAAGGTAGGGTTATTTACTCACGTTATAAATAATGCGCATATCTATCAAAACCAAGTAGAAGGTTTAAAAATACAACTTTCAAGAGAAGGTGATGCTTATGATGCTCCAAAGCTTTGGATAAATCCAGAAATAAAGGATTTTTATGATTTTACTATAGAAGATATAAAGCTTATAGATTATAAGTATCATCCATCTATAAAAATGGAGGTGTCAGTTTAAATGTTAACTGCTGTAGTAGCTGTAGCTAATAATAACGCTATAGGGAAAGACAATGATCTTTTAGTTAAGATTCCAAGAGATTTAAAAAGATTTAAAGATATAACTACAGGTCATACTATGATTTTAGGAAGAAAGAACTTTGAGTCTCTTCCAAGGGTTTTGCCTAATAGACATCACATAATCCTTACTAGAAATAAAGACTTTAAAGTAGAAGATGATAGAGTTACAGTAATGCACTCTATTAATGATTTAAAACCTTATATAGAATCTAAAGAAGAGTATTTTGTAGTAGGGGGAGGAGAGATATACAAGCAACTTTTGCCCTACACAGATAAGGTATATTTAACAAGAGTACACGCAGATTTTAAAGCAGATACGGTTTTCCCAGAGCTAAAAGAAGATGAGTGGGAGATAATCCATAAAGAAAAAGGAATAAAGGATGAGCAAAATCCTTATGATTATGAATATATAGACTACAAAAGAATTTAACCAATTAATGTA
Source organism: uncultured Clostridium sp. (assembly GCA_964474485.1). Taxonomy (GTDB): domain Bacteria; phylum Bacillota; class Clostridia; order Clostridiales; family Clostridiaceae; genus Clostridium_L. The sequence goes on from CAYYWN010000070.1 coordinate 4,058, forward strand.
ATCACCCCAGAGGTGGCCCTAATTTATGGGAGCGCCTCTGGGGTTATTATATTTTATGGGATATACATTGTTAATCAGTATTTTTGGCACTAAAGGTCATATAAAAATACCTAAAAATCTTCAAAAATATTTTAAAATTAAAAATTTTGATAAAAACCATTTACAAATATGCAATTTAGTTATATAGTTAATTACATAAGTAATGAACCAATCAATGATTTTAGAATACATTGATACTAGGAGGTGAATTTAATGTTAGATTTAAATTCTGATAAATCTATTTATATACAAATATCCGATACTATAGAAAATGAAATATTAATAGGAAATCTAAAAGAGGAGGATAGAGCACCCTCAACTAATGAATTTGCTAAAATATATAAGATAAATCCAGCTACAGCAGGAAAGGGATTAAATATATTGGTAGAAGAAGAAATACTCTATAAAAAAAGGGGGATAGGCATGTTTGTTTCAAAAGGAGCAAGGGATAAAATCCTTAAGAAAAGGCAGGAGGCTTTTTTTAAAGAGGCCATTCCAGAACTTATAAGAGAAGCAAAAATATTAGAAGTAAAAAGTAGTGAAATTATAAAAGTTATTGAAAATTATAATGGAGGTGAAGGTTAAATGGCTGTTGCAATTAGATGTGAAAATTTATCAAAGTCTTATGGTAAGGTAGAGGCTGTTAAAAACGTGAACTTAACCTTAGAAGAGGATAAAATTTATGGACTTCTTGGAAGAAATGGAGCGGGAAAGAGTACCTTTACGAATCTTATAGCCTCTCAAATTATTAGAGATAGGGGAAGTATTAATATATTTAATGAAGAGGTATTTGAAAACACAAAGGCATTAGAAAATATCTGCTTAGTTAAAGAAAAGGAACTACCTATGGAAGATAAGAGGGTAAAGAAGATATTTGAATCTGCAAGTGTATTATATAAGAACTGGGATGAGGATTACAAAGAATTTTTAGTGAAGGAATTTAATTTAGATGTGAAGAAAAAGTATAAAAATCTCTCTAGAGGTAATAAATCTATAGCCCAATTAATAATAGGGCTTTCATCGAGAGCTAAGCTAACTATTTTTGATGAACCGTCGCTTGGTCTTGACGCTGCGGCTAGAGAGAAATTCTATGATATTTTATTAAAGGACTATGAAGAAAATAAGAGGACAATTATCTTATCAACTCATTTAATAGATGAAGTAAGTACTTTATTTGAAGAGGTAATAATAATGAATGAAGGTGAGGTTATTCTTAAAGAAGATATAGAAAGTCTTTTAGATAAAGCACATTTTTTAAGAGGAAGAGAAGAGATAATATTACCTTTAATAAAGGATAAAAAGGTAGTGCACAAAGAGAACTTTGGAGCAGCTTCAATAATGGGCATTATAGGCATATTTAAAGCAGAAGAGCTTAACGAATTAAAAGATAATAATATAGAAATAAGTCCTATGCCATTGCAAAAGTTATTTATTTATATTACAGAAAAATTAAATAGTTAGGGGGAGAGGTCATGGAAGGATTTAAGAGACAATTAAGATTTCAATACTTGGATGTTAAGTTTGCCTTTATTATATTTTGGTTTGTAATTTTATTAAGTAATATATTATTTTATGTATTAAATTATACTAATAAAACTAATACTAATTTTGGAGTTACATGGAGCAATAGTGGAGTTGAGTTTGGAACCATTCAATCTCACAGCTTAAATGTTTCAGCTAGCAATATAATATCTATTGGGATATTTATATTAGTAGTTTCCATTGTTATGTATTATGAGAGCTTTCCTACGGCTATAGGATTTAGCTCTACAAGAAAAGATTTTTATAAGGGAGTTATAGGTTATGATGTTATGCTTTCTTTAGCTATGGCCACAGTAGAAGCTATACTTCTAAAAGCAGATAGGTTTATAGTAAATGCTATTGGAAGAGATGCATTAACAAACTTAATATATTTTGATACTAAGACAGATAACATCTTTTATATCATTATAAATCTATTTTTATTTGCACTTTTATTTGCATCTATGTCTAATTTATTAGGAGTGGTTATTTATAAAATTGGCTATAAGTTTTGGGTAGGATTTGGAGTTTTATTTGTGGTTATAGGTAATATACCTCTATTACACAGGCCTATTATAAAGTTTATTGAATTTGTATTTTATTTTAATAGCTCTCCTTTATATTTACTAAAAGCTGCTTTTATAGTAGTAGCACTTTATGTTATATCTTGGCTTTTTGTTAGGAGATTAAGGGTAAAGTAAATGGAGATTTCATAACTGAAAATTAAATTTAGGTATATTATATATTGGAAGGATTTAAATAAATTATTATGTATTATAGATAAATATAGTATAGATAAGTTAACCAATTAATGTAAGCACCTCAGAGGTGCTCCCATAAACGGGGAGTACATCTGAGGTGCTTACATTTTATGGAGAAAGATTTAGATTTATTGCTACAATGAACTTATGTTATAATAAAGGTAAGTAGATTAGAGATTATAAATAACGGATAAGTTCATTTCAATATATATAAAGGAGTGATTTATATGAAAAAACTTAAATATTTAATTTTGCCATTAGTTATGTCTTTGGTAGTTTTAGCAGGATGTGCACTAAAGAGTGAGAAAGACGTTAAAACAGAAGAAAGTAAGACTGTAGAAGAAACCAAAAAACCAGAAGAAATCAAAAAGCCTGAAGAAAAGCTAGCAGAAGAAAAAATAGATGCTAAAGTATTAAATAGATTTGACAAGTATTTTTATAAAGGTAAAGATGATCTAATTTATATAGGTATGGCTGAATACGGGTTTATGGCGAAGTATGGTAAAGAAGACATAAATGACTCTAAAGAAAAGGTTGTAGTTTATGAAGGAGCTATGAGGGATGGTATGGGAGAAGCTGATGGAAAAGGGCCAAGGGAATTTACAGTAAGCTACACTATAGATAAAGATAAGATTGTAGAAAAAATAGACAATAGAGATTATGTGAAAAATAAAAAAAACATTTTAAATTCTATTATTGAAAATTTCGTTGTAGTTAAAGGTGAATTAAAGGTAGACAATAAATGGGAACAAGGATTTAAGATTAAAGATAAGGAATATAAGGCTGTAACAGAAATAAAGTCCTTAGATAAAAAAGGGGATAAAGATGAGATTGTTGTTGAAAGTACAGTAAAGGATATAAAAGGATATAAAGATAACACCTATATAGAAAGAAGAACTTATAGAGAAGGCCTAGGACTTATAATGTTAGAATATAGGCCTGCAATGGTAGATGGACAGGTACCTATGGATGACTTTATGGGTTATTCACTAAATTATCTCATGGACAAGGATGGAAATGTTAACGTAATTGAAAGATAGTCATTGATTTAATTAAGCCTTAGTTATATAAAACTTAAATAAAAGAAAGACACTGAAGTGTATACTTCAGTGTCTTTAAGCTATAAGGGGATATAAAGGGTAATGGTTTTATACACTAATATATTTATTACTGTTTAAATATATTATATATGATTATTTTATAATAATCAATATCAATTAGAACAATTCTAATTAAATAAATATTATTTGCTAAGGGTTAGATACATATAGTTAGATATCTTTTAAATTGACCTTTAGAAATATTACATTTTTCAATGATCTTAAAGCCTGAAGACAAAAGATGTTTGTCCATATCTTCAAATGTTAATATAACTATCTTATCTGCAATCTTCCTACTACCATTTATAATAGTTAGTTGATCTTCAAGGGTAGTTGGTGAAAATAACCCATAAGGAAGGTCTATAATGGCTACATCAAATTTATCTTTAATGGTAGTCATATTAGCATTAGTAATCACATCTTCATAATCAAAGTATTCAAGTACTTTTTTCGCCTTATAAGCAATGCTTGGATTTATCTCAAAGCCTTTTATATAAATATTTAAAGACAAAGCTTCAACAATCACTGTACCAATCCCACAGCAAGGATCTACAACCTTAGTTTTTAAATTATTCCCAACAGCTATATTCACAATAGCCCTAGAAACTCTTACATTTAAGGCATTAGAATAGGAATAAGGCTTTTTGTTATGAAGTTGCCAATTATTATCATTAGGTTCATTTATACCGAAGATCCACTTAGTCCCTATTTTGCTTATACCTAGTAGAACATTAGGGTTATCCATTTCAGCTTCCCCAAGAATGCTTAGACCTATAAGGTTTTCTATTTTACGTTTTTCATGAAATCCAACCTGATTATCCTGACTAGGAATATACGAAACCTTAAAATTTTCATAATGTAATTTGTCAGACACCACCTGATTTATTATAGAATCTAAGCTATCACCGGCATAACTCACTAAGAGGCATTGTTTTATGAAGGGGCTTCTAGAAGGATTCACATAGTGATTAGAAAAGAAGGACTTGTTTTTAGGAGACTTTTTAAATAGAGATTTCATTTCTAGTTTACATAAACTTTCTTCATCTTTACTAAAATTAATTGTATAAAAATAAAGCTTTAAGGAAGCTTTATTATATAATTTTAAGCTTTTAAGTTTGGGGAAATCCATTCGATCTTTTATATTAGCCAGATAGGGTATTACCATAAAATTACACCTCGTTTTAAATTTAAGAGAAAATAATTACAATTATTTTCAATACACATCAAAATATAATATTAATTAAAACTATAATATATCATAAGCAGATTAATTATAATTAAAAAATGCATAATATACCTTATTTACATGAAGGTTATAAAGTCAATTAAATACATTTTAAAATTTAGAATGATTAAGCACCTATTTTATGATAGAATAAGGGTACTAATAAACAAATAATTTGTAGGTATTAAATATAAGGTTTATACAAAGGAGATATAATAATGAGAGCTATTATTTTAGCAGCAGGTATGGGAACTAGACTTAAGCCACTTACAGATAATATACCAAAATCCTTAGTTAAGGTCTGCGAGGAACCTATGGCAGAAAGACAAGTTAGGTTCCTTAAGGAAAAAGGAATTAACGACATAATTGTAGTTGTAGGATATATGAAAGAAAAGTTTTTCTATTTAGAAGAGAAA
>CAYYWN010000071.1:0-9064 GCA_964474485.1 uncultured Clostridium sp.
TTAAGACTTATATATAAACTTGATTTCAAGACTATTTTTAAACTTCAGATTTAAAATTTTCTTATCTTTTATTGTTATTTTATCAATTATTGTGGTTACAAATTCTTTTAATATCTCTATTCCGGTATTTAGTACTAAGTTTTTATAATTTATATATTCATAATTTAACAATTCTTTTGAGAGCATAAAGCTAGAAATTTCTTTCATTAAATTTAATTCTGATACATTGCTATAGTTACTTAATTTCTTTAATTTCCCATTTGTTTCATTAAGTTGATCATATATTTTATTCTTTTTAACAATATAATTTTTTTCGCTTATAGCTTCATTGTCAAATAAATATAAGCTTTCTAATCTTTCTAGAGCTCTTTCATATTTAACTTTCTCTTTTTTTATAATCTCCAATTCCATTGAATCATCTTTACTTTCTACACTTGTAGTTTTTAATATATTTTTAGAATAAGTTATATTTTGCATAGACTCTATATTTTCAATTCCTACAATATTTTTAAATATTTCTCCTTTAATTAAAGACTTTTCTAGAGCTGAAGTATCTAACTTATTTATTTTATTTTGGACTACCAGGATGTTAGATATAAAATTAAATACAAAGGTACCTATATAATTATCGCTAATAGTTTTTTGATTACAACCAAGATGATTATACCTTGCCGAGCAAACATATAAAGAAGGTATAAATCCATCCATATTAGGTTTATCCTGTTTGGCATATAAATTATTATTACATTCTCCACACTCTAAAATTCCAGCAAATACATGAACCTTGTCATTAAATCTAAACCCTGCAGCATTATTTCTTTGTGCATTTGTATCCATAATTTTATTGCATTTCTCCCATAATTCTATAGATACAAGTCCTGTATGATTATCGTTTATAAGTATCCATTCATTTTCATTTTTAATTTTACCACTCCCAGGTTTGCGGTAATTATATCTATAGGTACCCTTGTAAAAAGGATTGCGTATTATATCGGATATTGTTTTTGTGGTCCATGTACCTCCGCGTTTGGTTTTTATACCGTTGGCATTTAATAATGACCTCATTGCTGTAGTAGACTTAGCTTCTAAATATTTATTATAAATTAACTCAATAGTAGTCCTTTCATCTTCATCTATAGCAGGGAATTTCTTTTCTTTATCCCATTTATAGCCTAAAGGAACTGGTGCCCCATTCCAAAGCCCTCTTGTAGCCCTATCTAACATTACAGCCATAACTCTCTCTCCAGTTAGCTTTCTTTCAAGTTCTGCAAAAACTAGTATGATTTTCAACATAGCTTCACCCATGGCGGAGCTGGTATCAAATTGTTCATTTTTGCTTACAAAGGTACAGTTATTTTTTTTTAAATCCTCATACATATCACAAAAATCTATTAAGTTACGGGATATTCTGTCAACTTTCCAAACTAACAAATGAGAAAACTCACCACTTTTAATCTTAGACAACATATCTTGGAAAGCAGGTCTATCTGTATTCTTGCCAGAATAGCCAGCATCTTCAAATATCTCATATTCATTTGTATTAATTACATACATAGCATAATTGATAAGATCTTGCCTCTGGAGTGGCAATGAATCTTTGTCAATTTGATAGTGAGTAGAAACACGCACGTAAATAGCAACTTTATTACTCATAGCAAACCTCATGAATTTTATTTTCCTTTTCTTTTTTCTAGTAAACATTCAATATCAGCTTTTAATGCAACTATTAACAATTCTTCAAGAGTTCCTTCTGTATAATTCCCATTAAATAATTTATCAACATCCTTTACCAGGCCCAAATCTATTATTTGCTCAACAGCCTTTTTAACACATTTTAAATCATCTCTAACTTTTATATATTCTTTCTCATCTATTCCATATATCCAATACTCTTCAGGCTTACCACTTTCACATACTAATTTTTCTGTAAATGCCTTGCTTGGATTTCTTTTCCCATTTTCAATCATATTGTAATAACTCTCGCTTACTTCAAGTTTTTTTGCAAACTCTACCTTTAGTAGATTTTTACCTTTTCTATATTCTTTCAATCTTTCATTAAACATAATTCCTATTCCTCCGCCTTTCATTTTCTACATATTCATTATATCAAACTTTACAATTTTGTAAAGCTAAAAGAAAAAGTTAACAAAAATGAAAATATTAATAATAGATGTAAACTGTATATATTTATAGGAATGTAGATTTAATTCTTAATTATAACAGTTTTCCCAACTTTACAAATTAGAAAAGTTGTATTATTGTAATGTCAAGGAGGTGATAAGCCGTGACACTTAAAGATTTACGAATAGAAAGTGGGTTGAAAGCTTATAAAGTGGCCGAAATTCTAGGTATAAGCAGAGTTCAATTAAATAACTTAGAAAAAGGAAAGTACAAGATAAGCAAGCTCAAACTTGAGAAGTTGAGTGAAGTTTATAGCAAAGATATAGAAGAACTTAGCTTAATAATATCAGAAGGAGGTAAAATTAATGTCTGAAAACGAAAAAAAATTTAACGAACTCCTGGAACAATTAAAGAAAAATGGTGTTGAAAATGAGTGGAGAAATTGAAAAACTTTGGGAGGTTTTGAATAACCGTTATGGCATTTATACTAAAGAACAGTTAAAAGAAGAAATGAAAAAAACAGTATTAGATATAGGAATATTCACTATACCATTAAATATAAAGGATAAGGCTTGTTAAAACTTTTAAAAAAAATACACCTCAATGGTGTACAAGCTTATTAAAAACTTAGGAGGTAAATATAAATAAATGAATGAATGAATGGAAAAATTCAAGGAGATTTTAGATACATGGAATGATTTGCCTGATTATGTTTATCGTGATCAATATAGAAATGCTTTTACTGAGTTTGTAGAAAAGAAAATAGCAATTGGCCAAGAAATAGAACCATCGCTCGCTGTGTGGACATTGCACCAGGAAACAGGGGGAAGAACATCATATTTTGATTTTAATAGAGAGTACTAAATTTATAAAGGGGGCAAAGATAGGTGAAGGGGTTTGTAAATCCAAAAGAGATAAATTAACTGTTCTTGATGTGATAGCAGATGATAAAAAGCTTATAGGGGAGTTATCTAGCAATAGTCAAAGAAATGTCAATAAAATAGTTTTTAGGCCCTGCTATACAAGACTCAAATTTTTAAATAAAAAAAAGATGGCCGAAGCCACCAAAATTAAAAATTCGCAACTAAATTATAACACGTTAATTGAAAATAAATCAACTAGGATGATTAAATGATTGTAGCTAGAGTTAATCAGATTAAGCAAGAAACTACAACACTCATGGATTTAAGAGACTTAGAGGAAATAGTTATAAATACCATGGGGGAAGATACTTGGAATGCAATTATGTATTTCACAGAAGAGAAAATTGCAGAACTTGAAGAAGATATTAGTTATACCAAAGCTGAAGAAAGAGATGCTGATCACACAATGTACTGTTTAAGAAGTGGGATAAGAGAAGAAATAGAGTCTCTTGAAAAACTAATTACTAAGATAACTGAAGCTAAAAGACTTGATAGAAGAGCAGTACTTAAAGAGTTACACAGAGTTATTAAAAGATTAGAAGATAATGAAGGCTATTTATAAGTAAAGTGAGGTTGTGTAGTTGAAAGAAAAATATAGACAAGCATTAGAAGAAGTATTAATAAATCTAAGGTCAATAGATGCCCCTAATTCAGCTGATGAATATATTATATTAGCCCTAAAGGAGACTGATTAGATGAAGGTAGCACTAATTAAATTCAAAGGCTATCAGAACTTCATGGAGTACTCATATTTCACTGATATAGAGGACTTGAAATAAGGTGATGTAGTTGTAGTGTCAACCAATTCAGATTATAGTATAGGTCATTTTTCAATGTATTCAATCAATAAGCAGCATATAAAAAATGCTACTAAATATATAGTTCAAAAAGTTGATGTTGAAAGATATGAAACAAGAATATTCTTAGGATAATAAATTTTAAGGGGGAAATATAAATATGAAAATTACAGTAGAATTTAATAGTAATGAGGAACTAATAAGCTTTATAAATACTTTTGGTGCAAAGACTTTAACAGGGGTAGCACCTATAGAAAAAAAAGAGGTAAAGGTAAATTTACCTAAAGAAGTTAAGAAAGTGGATTCACCTAAGGAAGAAGTTAAGGAATCTAAAAAAGAAGAAGATCCTAAAGTAGAAGTTACTATGGAAATGGTGAGAGCAGTGTTTACAAAGTTAATTAAGGCGGGTAAGCAGAAAGAGGCTAAGGAGATTACTACTAAGTTTGGCGCTAGTAAATTACCTGAACTTAAAGAAGGAGACTATGCAGCAGTTATAAAAGAGGCGGAGGTGATAATGTAATGGCTAAACATGCAATATTAAGTGCTAGTGGTGCAGGTAGATGGATTGCTTGCCCTCCTAGTGCACGATTAGAACAGAATTACCCTAATAGTACAAGTGATTTTGCAAGAGAAGGAACTTTGGCCCATGAACTTGGAGAACTTACCCTACAGAAAGAATTAAAGCTTATAAGTACTAGAAAATATAATTCTGAATTTAAAAAGATTGAAGTTAATGAACTATTCACTAAGGACATGCCTGATTATGTAGGTATATATGTAGATACTTGCATGGAGAAGGTAGCAGAGGCTAAGTCGAAGACACCTGATGCAGTTATAAGCCTAGAACAAAGACTTAACTTTAGTAGATGGGTGCCAGAGGGTTTTGGTACTGGTGATATGGTAGTTATTGCAGATGGGACTATAGAAATTATAGATCTTAAGTATGGTAAAGGTGTGCCAGTAAGTGAACTAAACAATAAACAAATGAAGTTGTACGCACTCGGGGCTATAGCAGAATATGAATTCTTATATGATATTGAAAATGTAAAAATGACTATTATCCAACCTAGATTAGATAGTATTTCCACAGATGAAATAAAGGCAGAAGACTTACTGAAATGGGCAGAAGAAGAGTTAAAGCCTAAAGCAGAGTTAGCTTTTAAGGGTGAAGGAGAATTTTGTGCAGGAGATCACTGTGGGTTCTGTAGAGCTAAAGCAGTTTGCAAAGCTAGAGCAGATAAGAACCTAGAGTTAGCAAAATATGAATTTAAGGAATCCACTCTTCTAGAAAAAGAAGAAATAGCAGACATATTAGGAAGAGTGAAGGAGTTTACCAAGTGGGCTAAAGATGTACAGGACTATGCTTTACAGGAGGCATTAGATGGTGCAGAGTTCCCTGGGTGGAAAGTTGTAGAAGGTAGGGCAAATAGGAAATACACAGATGAAGATAAAATAGGAGAAATCTTAATAGGACAAGGTTTTTTAGAAGATATTATTTATACTAAAAAACTTACTGGAATAACAGAAATGGAAAGCGCCTTAGGTAAAAAAGAAGTAAGTAGGCTAATAGGAGATTATATAGAGAAACCTCAAGGAAAACCAGTATTAGTGGTAGAGACAGATAAAAGAGAAGTATTTAATGCAGCTGCTGCTGACTTTAAATAAGAGGTGCTTATGAAAAAGTTAATTATAGTTTGTAAATATGGTAGCAAAGTAATTTATACCATGAAGAACTTTGTAGATCATGAACCTTATCTTAAAAGGCACCTTGGAAGTGGCATAGTAAGTGCTATATTACAACAATACCCAAAGAAAGATAATGAACCAATGATATTAATACAAAAATAATATAAAAATAAGAGGAGAGATTTTAATATGATAAAAGCAAAAAGAACAGGAACAAAGGTAACTACAGGAAAGGTAAGACTAAGTTATGCACACTTATTTGAGCCACATGCGATAGAAGGTAATGATCCAAAATATAGTGTTAGTGTATTGATTCCTAAGACAGATACAGAAACACTTAAAGCAATAAAAGAGGCAGTAGCAGAGGCTAAAGAATTAGGTAAAGGTAAGTTTGGGGGTAAAGTTCCAGCTAACTTAAAAACACCTTTAAGAGACGGAGATGCAGAAAGACCAGATGATGAAGCCTATGTAGGATGTTATTTCCTAAATGCTAGCAGTAAAAATAAGCCTGGAGTAGTGGATTTAAGTGTCCAACCAGTATTAGATGCTACAGAAGTATATAGTGGTTGCTATGGTAGATTAACTCTTAACTTCTATGCTTATAGTGCAAGTGGTAATAAAGGGATAGCAGCAGGACTTGGAAATGTACAAAAGTTAGATGATGGAGAACCCTTAGGAGGATTTACAAGAGCAGAAGATGACTTTGACAGTGTAGAGAGTGCAGAAGATGACTTCTTAGGTTAATAACATAAATGGGGTAGGTAATAAGCCTACCCTTAACTTATAAAATATGGGGGTGTGGTATATGAAGCTAGAGATTAATAGTTTAGAAACTTTAAATAAGCATATTTCAAAACTACCAACTGTAGTTATTGCAGATATAGACAAAAGAATTACAGACTGGTTAGCTTCAGGTGGAAAAGCTACGGATAACTATATAAAGCAACAGTTTCGATATGCTGAAAATTTTATTAATATGTATGGGATGTGATATTAGTTGGTACTTTCAATAGATATTGAAACCTATTCAGATATAGATATTAGGACTTCTGGAGTTTATAAGTATGTAGAATCAGAAGGATTTGAAATTATGCTATTTGCTTATGCCTTTGATGATGGGCCAGTACAGATAGTAGATTTAATTAAGGGTGAAGCTTTACCGGAAAAGGTTATACAGGCTCTTGATAATCCAACTATAACTAAGACCGCTTTCAATGCAAACTTTGAAAGAACTGCTATTAGTTCAGATATGTACTTTCCAAATGAAATGCCACCTGAGCAGTGGGAGTGCACCATGATTAAAGCTTTAACAATGGGTTTGCCTGGTAGTCTTGATATGGTGGGTAAAGCTATGAAGCTTGAAGAAGATAAGCAGAAAATGAAAGAGGGTAAAGCTTTAATACAATACTTCTGTAAGCCTTGCAAGTCCACAAAAACAAATGGTATGAGAACTAGAAACCTACCTGAACATGATCCAGAGAAGTGGGAATTATTTAAAGAATATTGTAAACAAGACGTTGAGGCAGAAAGAGAAATAAGAAATAAATTAAGCAGATATGAAATTACAGAAGATGAAAAGAGAATATGGAACATAGACCAAGAAATTAATGATAGAGGAATTAATACAGATATTATGTTAATTGAAAATGCTATATATTGTGATGCTGGTTACGCTAAAAGATTAATTCATGCTGCAACTAAACTTACTGGACTTGCTAACCCTAACAGTCCTGCACAGATAAAAAAGTGGATTGGAGAAAGATTAGGGCATGAAATAGATAGCTTGAATAAAACAAGCCTTCCAGAGCTACTAGAAGAGGCAGAGGGACTTGGAAAACATGAAATAATACAAATGTTAGAACTAAGAAAGCTTATGGCTAAAACAAGCATTAAGAAATATCAGGCTATGCAAAATTCTAGATGTGATGATGGTAGGGTAAGAGGATTATTACAATTCTATGGAGCTAATAGAACTGGTAGATGGGCAGGGAGATTAGTACAAGTACAGAACTTACCACAAAATCACCTACCTGATCTAGATTATGCTAGAAGTTGTATAAGAGAAGGGCGATTTGATGATGTAGAATTTTTATATGATAGTGTTCCAGATACATTAAGCCAGCTTATAAGAACAGCTTTTATACCTTCAGAAGGTAACAGGTTTATAGTAAGTGACTTTAGTGCTATAGAGGCTAGAGTTATAGCTTGGTTTGCTGGAGAACAATGGAGAATGGAAGTTTTCAAAACTCATGGAAAGATATATGAAGCATCTGCTTCACAAATGTTTAGAGTTCCAATAGAAAGCATACACAAAGGATCTTCATTAAGACAAAAAGGGAAAATATCAGAACTTGCACTTGGTTATGGTGGTAGTGTAGGAGCTCTTACAGTTATGGGAGCTTTAAATATGGGTGTAGAAGAACATGAACTAAAAGGACTTGTGGATAAATGGAGAAGTGCTAATCCTAATATAACAAAGTTTTGGTGGGATTGTGACAAGGCTGCTAAAAAAGCTATTAGGGAAAGAACAACAGTAAATATGCAATATGGACTTAAGTTTATATATGATCCTGGAGTTTTATTTATACAGTTACCTAGTGGTAGAAAGTTAAGTTATTTAAGACCTAAAATAGTACCTCATGAAACCTTCTCAGGAGATAAGATAACTTATGAAGGTATGGAGCAAACAAGTAAACAATGGACTACATTAGATACTTATGGCCCTAAGATTGTGGAGAATATAGTCCAAGCTACCGCTAGAGATTGTTTAAGAGATGCAATGTTTAGAGTAGATCGAGAAGGTTTTGATATAGTAATGCACGTACATGATGAAGTTGTATTAGATGTACCTAAAGAAGTAGGGAGCGTAGAAGAGATTAATAAAATAATGGGCGTAGATATAGAATGGGCTCCAGGACTTTTATTAAAAGCAGATGGTTATGAATGTAATTATTACATGAAAGATTAAAAAGAATTTATACAGAATAGAAGACTTGGAAGGAATGCTCTACATGAAAAAGAGGTGGTAACTTGGAATTTCAAAATGAAGATAAATTTATAAAAATTAAGAAGATTAAACATGATGGCCAGGTGGCACTTGCTACGGGTAGAAGTAAAAAAGAACTACACTGGAAAAATAAAAATATGTTGTGGTCAGATCTAGTTGAAAAATTAAGTCAGACCACAAGAACCCCTTAAACTTATGCAGAATATAAGAAGATGGCCAAGACAGAGAAAGACAGAATGAAAGATGTTGGAGGGTTTGTTGGAGGTACTTTAAAAGGTGGTAGAAGAAAGGCCGAAAATGTAGCTAATAGAACAATGCTTACTTTAGACCTAGATTATGTTGTAGGTGATATATGGTCAAGCATAGAACTACTGTGGGACTTCTCAGTAGCTATGTATTCAACTCATACTCATGCATCTGACAATCAAAGATTAAGATTAGTTATTCCTTTAAGTAGGCCAGTATTACCGGATGAATATCAAGCAATATCAAGAATGGTTGCGAATGATTTAGGTATAGATCAGTTTGAT
>CAYYWN010000072.1:0-9018 GCA_964474485.1 uncultured Clostridium sp.
ATTTAATTAAATTTTGTTCTTCATTAAAAGCAGGAATAATGATCAGTACTTTCATCGTTAATTTACCCCTTTATCTTCTTTATCTTCTTTATGATTAATTCAATCTCTATCACAATGGTACTAGCTTTTGCTAGCAGTATTACAAATTTAACCACAAAAATAAGTAGAGCAAAGCGAGTGCTCTACTATGCTTTTATTCCAAAACCTCTCAAAATTAAATATTTTTATCTATTTTTCAATAATATTAGTTAAGTATTTAAGAAAATCTTCTTTAAGATCATCCCTTCTTAGAGCGTACTCCACAGTAGCTTCTAAGAACCCTTGTTTATCGCCTACATCATATCTTCTACCTATAAAGTTATAGCCATACATATTTTCCTTCTTTGCAAGTTCCTTTAAGGCATCTGTAAGCTGAATTTCTCCACCCTTTCCAGCTTCCGTATGTTCTAATATTTCAAATATTGATGGATTTATTATGTATCTCCCTAAGATGGCTACATTTGATGGTGCACACTCTACTGAAGGTTTTTCTACTAAGTCCTTTACATCATATACCCTATCTTCTATAAGATTTCCATCTATTATACCATATTTACTTACATCTTTTTTATCTACTTCTTGCACTCCGAGTATACTGGCTTCATACTTGTCATAAACCTCAATCATCTGCTTTAGGCAAGGCTTTTCTCCGTTATAAACTATGTCATCTCCAAGAAGAACTGCAAAGGGTTCATCTCCTATAAAGCTTTTTGCACAATATATAGCATGCCCTAACCCTTTAGGTTCTTTTTGCCTAATATAATGGATGTTCACCATATCAGAAATCTGTCTTACCTTTTCTAGTAAATCGGTCTTTCCTTTTTTCTCAAGTTCTAGCTCAAGTTCTACGGACTTATCGAAATGATTTTCTATAGAGGTTTTATTTCTTCCTGTAATAATTAAGATTTCTTCTATACCTGAATCTACAGCTTCTTCTATTATGTATTGAAGTGTTGGTTTATCTACTATAGGCAGCATTTCCTTTGGTTGTGCCTTTGTAGCAGGCAAAAACCTAGTTCCAAGTCCTGCTGCTGGTATTATTGCTTTACGTACTTTCATGATTATCTTCCTCTCTTTAACTCTTCTATGCTAATTAGCATTATCTGATTATATTTTTCTTGCTTTATTTATTTTATCTCTTATACTTGTTGAAAACTTCAACTATGTCAGAATAACATCATGTACCCTTTGGATTGTTAACCTTACAATTGCTATTTACCATAGCCCCGGTAATTTTAATTACCTCATTAACTGAAGCTACTCCTTTTTCTATTATTACCTTCGCTATATCTTTTTCAGTTACTTTGTTACAGTAGCAAATATATTCCAAAGTAACTGGGATACTTGCTCTTTCCCCATAATCTGAGCTATAGCTTACTTTATCTGACTTACTCATAATCTCCTCCTATTAGATAAAAGCAACATGAAAATTATACATATTTTGTTCCTTTTCTGTATATATTGTACCTCTACTTTATGCTAAAGACAATAATAGTATTCAGACGTTATATAGAGTCTAATAGGGTCTAATAGAGACTCATTTGAATATAAACTAGATATAAAATAACCTATTAAAACTTATCTTTACGAAAAAAGGTTTGCAGTGCCTTTAACTCTAAACTCTTTTCTATTTTCCCTAACAAAATACTTGTACTTGAAGTTCATCTTCCTTAATCCTGTAACTAGTCCCTAATATTATTTTATTGGAACTACTATTTTAGCAACCTTTTCTGATCCTCTAGTAAATGTTACATTTAAGTTTATGCTTTCTGTAGGTACTCCAAATGTAACACTTGCTTTACATTTTCCTCCTACAGGAACTTTCTTTGGTGTTCTATTATCATCATATACTGGATAACCACCAAGAACATTTCCCTCATCATCTAATACTTGAAATGCATATTCATCAACGGGCATATCTGAATTTAAATAAGAACCTCTCATATTAATTAATAAAGTCATTAATGCATCATTAGTCACTATTTCCCATTTACCATCTTTTTTAGTTAATGAAATATCTTCTGTTCTATCAGTATATTTAATATTATCAATACATTTAGATAAAATATCATCATCCATCTTTTTGGATTGTTCTTCTGTTAACTTGCTAGTGGAAAATGCTTGTGTTAATCCATTTGAAAATACTTGTTGGATATAATCTAACATTGCAGTAGCCATATCTGGGCCATTAACCTTTATATTTACGATAGCAAAATCACCATCTATTTTTTCAGAATTTATAGTATAGAATAGCTTTTTCATTGAATCGTCTAATTTTTTACTATTTTCTTCTGATATCTACCCTTCTTTTCTTTCTCCAGTTCCTTTTGTTTCATCTAATAATTTACTAAGATCTCCGTTTTTACCTATTTTAATTTCCTCTAAATAACCTTTCATAGTATTAGATGGTGATTTACTACCACACCCGTATACTCCAATAGCTAATATAAAAATTAGTGCAATGGAAGTTATTTTTTTAAGTTTTTTCACAATTATTTCCCCTTAATTATATTATCCACTATCATTTTACAATATATTTCAATATTAGTCAAAATATTCACATATATCCAATTTTCAATCCCCTACATGACTTTTTTCGCGCCTTATACCACTATCATATTTCATAATTTTCTAGGAAAAAGTAGGTCTATAGAATAATTAAATACAAGTAGAATAAACTGTATTTAGCTATTCCATCTTTATCATAGCTTTTCTTACCTAAACAACAAAAAAAAGCATTTCATTAGATTTTACTCTAATGAAATGCTTGTACTTGGTAATCTTTCGAACCCCCTAGGGTGCTCTTTTTTGCTTTTTCTATTTATAAAGCTCCAATGCAATTTTGCTATAGGTTTTTGCATACTTATACCATATGTACAAATACTCCCCAACTATTTCTCCAACACTCTCTTTATATAACGCCCACACAAACCAGTAATATCCTGAGATTGCTACGTAAGCTAAGTAGTGTCTCTTTTCCATTTCTGTTAGTTCTCTTCCGAAATAGATTTTTAGTACTTCCATAGCTTCTTCGGTGGTGTAATCAGAGCAACAGATGAAGGTACCTAAATCACTAGCAGGATCAGAATTTCCGGAATACTCCCAATCAATTAAGTACATAACTTCGCCATTTGTAAGGAAGTTCGGGTCATAACAATCATTGTGACATATGCGCTTTTTAATACCGTCACTTTCAACAAAGTCGTATAGTTTAGTAATGGCAGACCTTAGCTCCTCAAAATCCTGGAAAGTTGAAGGCTTATTCTTACCTGTTAACATAATCAGCTTCTCTGCTTCTGCATATATGTTAAAATCCCATTTTGATACCACATTAGCATCATGTATCCTTTTAACTAAAGCTAATCCTTTATTTACATCTTCCATGTTATGATAATCAAAATCTATACAATTATCTATAAAGTGAGAAATCTTCCAGCCTTCTTCCTCACTTATATAGATCAAGGTGTTATCAATGCCTAATTCTTTTGCTAAATTTTGTGATTTCGCTTCACTTACTCTATTAATAATTTCTTCTGTCCCAGCTCCTGGATGTCTATAAACATATCTTTTATCTTTACACTCAAAAAGAAAAGAGGTGTTTGTTAGACCTTTCTTAATAGGATCAATGTTTTTAATATCAGATTCATTACATTCAAGTACTTTACAGATATTCTTTAATATTTTTGAATCTGTATTATTTATATATTTTGAATCAAATTTTCTTAGATCCTGTAAGGTATCGAATTCAAATATTGTACCCTCTTCATACTTCCTTATGTACATATCTAGTTTATTTATATGTTTAGCATAAATATCTTCCCAAAGCATTTGGTCTAAACCCGGTTCATTATATTCAGCTAAAAGAATATTCAAGAACTTTTTAGAAAACTCTTTAGAAAAATAAGCATGCCCAATCATGAACCATTGATCTTCACCAGCAACAGTAACTTTTGTTATTTTCCCTTCTAAATTGCTTGTTATACAATATTCATCTGTACATCCTTTATTAAACATAGCAGCATAATAGGAATCATACACATGGGACTCAAAAACATTATGCACAAAATAATTATCACTAGAACATATGTATGAATTTTTTAAGTATTTTTGAGCTACATACAAGGTGGAATTATTATTACGTTTATAATAATCATTATTTATTAAAATCTTTACATTGTATTTCTCTTCTAAATAGAAAAACTTTTCTTTCATATATCCTACAACTACAATTATTTCCTCAATTCCAGCTTCTCTTAGTTGCTTTATTTGTCTTTCAATAAGCCTTTCTTCCTTAACCTCTAATAAACCTTTAGGAAACTCATAGGATAAAGGAGCAAATCTTGAGGACAATCCTGCAGCCATTATTATTGCATTATCTACCTTATACTTATCTAGTTCCACTTTTCCTAATTCGGTTAGTGAGTAGTTCTTAATAAGCATCTTATCTTCTAAAACCTTTAATTCTTTATTTATACTTTCTAAAGATAAATCACAAAGTCTACATAGTTCTTCCTTGGACTTTATATGATTCTTAAATAGTGTATATAAAATTGAAAACTGTTCTTTTATCATTGGAGTACACCCCTTATTAATATATTTGTGCATATTTATTTAATGTAATTTTTATTATATATTATATACCTATTTATGTGAACTTTAAAATTTATTTTTGTTTTTATTACTAGTACTTTTACTTCATTTTGTATTATTAATTATAATTGTATTATTTTTATGCTTATTACTCTTATTATTCTTATTGTTTTATACCTTATATGGGCTTGTAAGAGTCTTGTCTTTTATATTTATATTAAGTGTGTTTAATATATTTGCTCTCGTTTTTAATATAAAAATGAGCTAAAAAAAAGCATTTCATTAAATTTTACTCTAATGAAATGCTTATACTTGGTAACTTTCTGGACCTCTGTGGTCCTGTAATTCTATCTACTAAATTCTTTTTTTAAATAAAATCATAATCATACCTATAACAGTTAAAAGACTTCCTAAAATAATATTCATATTTAATGATGATCCACCTGTTTTGGGTAATAGGCCAACTTTTTTATTATCTGTTTTTTGTTTTCTAATACAGTTCCTGAAACTGATTTAACCTCAGGTTTAGTTTCTGGTTTTGCTTCTGTACTAACTTCTGGTTTCACTTCGGGTTTAATATCTGGCTTCATTTCTGGCTTAACTTCGGTTTTCACCCCTGATTTTACTTCTGATTCTGTACTTTTTTCTACTAATTTAGCTATTGCATCAATTACATTATTAGTATTTAAATCAACTTCTTCTTTTGTTGCATCTTCATTTTGGAATATCTCTTTACCTACTGCTAATGCATTAGTTAATTGTTTATAGCTTTCTTCTATATACTTATTT
Organism: uncultured Clostridium sp.; assembly: GCA_964474485.1. Lineage (GTDB taxonomy): Bacteria > Bacillota > Clostridia > Clostridiales > Clostridiaceae > Clostridium_L. The sequence continues at coordinate 5,419 of CAYYWN010000072.1, forward strand.
GAATCTTTACTTTCTGCATCTAATATTGCACTTTGAAGTTTTAATTTATCTACTACAGGTTTTACTTCCCCTTTAGCTGTAAGTACAAACTTAAGATTTTCTTTTCCTGTAACAGATTGTCCATTTATTTCAACTATCTTTGGAGTACCATCTATTTTAAATGTAATTTCTTCTATATCTGAAGTATATGTATCTTTATCAGCAAGTTCTATCTTATATTCTAGGTATCTTTCCCAGGGAACAACAGCATATTTAATAACACCCTTTTCATCTGAAGTTAATTTTTCGTCAAAAAAAGACTTAAGATTAAAATTCACATTACTCAATGGCTTTCCACTTTTATCTACTACCTTAACTTCTAAAGTTTTCATATCTTCTACTACCATTGGTTGGTCATCAAATTCACTTAATTCAAGATATTGTTTTATTGATTCACCTTTTTCAAGTCTATCTATATTTTCTTCTGCTGCAGTAATTCTTAATTCTTTAATATATTTTTGTAAATCTGCTGGCAGTAAATCAAAAGCTTTTCTTGCTTTAGCTACTTCATCTTTATCATCAATAGTAATAGAGTTTGCTTTAAATTTATTAATTAGTTTATTGACATCGATTATCTTAAATAAATTATCCTTTTCATTTTCTATTGCTGTTCCTGTAAGCCATAATTCATTCTTATCCAATTGAGTTAGGTCTGTAAGTGGTGCAATATCTTTTATACCACTATTATTGCTTAGTCTTAAAATTTTAAGACTTTTAAGGTTTTTCAAAACACTAATATCTGAAATATTGTTAGAAGAAAGATCTAACTCTTTTAATTTTGTCATACTAGCAATTGGACTTATATCTTGGATTTTATTTGATCCTAGTATTAATGTATCCTCCATATCTTTTAAGTTTTTTAATGGAGTAATGTCTGATATATTATTATATCCTAAATTTAAGTATTTCAATTTAGGAAAGTTTTTTACGGTACTTATATCACTTATTTCGTGATTTAATTCAACATTTAAACTTTTAAGCTTGGTCATCTTAGAAAGAGGCTCTAAAGTTGTAAGTTCATTATCACCTAAATGAATATCTGTAACATTTATTAAATTTTCTAATGGTGTAATATCTGAGATTTCATTACAATTTAATATAATTTTATTTACCCTAGTTAGATTTGATATGGGATTTAAATCTGAAATTTCATTATAAGGTAATATAACCCTTTCTATATCAGTAGCATATTGAAGCCCTTCAATACTTTTAACAAATACATTAAAGTCATATAGATCGTAGTGATCTCCCTCAGAATAATAAATCTCTGGTAATTGTAACAAGTCTTCCTTTGTTAATTTCATATAACTATAATCTTTCGTCTTTCGCTTTGCACATCTTACAACCCAGTTAAGCATTTCATCTGGTAGTGCATCATCTTTATCAGGAGTTACAATTTCCTCCTTATTTATTACATATGCCATAGCTTCATTTTGTACTGCTAAGGAAAATAACATTAAAACTGATAAGAATAGTACCATAAATCTGACCTTTTTTCGCATAATTTTCTCCTTTCACTTTTGTTTATTGTACATTTAATCAAGTATACAAATACTTTCTTTACATTCTTTAGCATATCACATATGTAATATTTTATAAATACTTGTAGTTATTTGTAATATGAATATATATTTACTTTTATATTCATATTCTCTATACAAAACATACTTTTTATGATCAAATGTAAGTGGGAAAATGATTAATAAAGTTACACTAAAGATTATCTAGAAAAAAGCACTTCATTAGGTTTTACTCTAATGAAATGCTTGTACTTGATAATTTCCCGAACCCCTGAGGTACTGTAATTATGATTTAATCTATAATAAATTCATCCAATCTCTTCTACTATATAATATCCTAATAATTGTGACTATTTTACTTTCCTCGGTAACAATATAAAATATAATATAACTATCCACCATAATTTTTCGTGTACCTATATACGCTAATCTTTCATCAGCTACTAACGCATTTCTTAGTGGCATATCTTCTAAAGAATTAATGCCTTTAGCAATTGTTGAAATTATCTTTTTTGCAGTTTCAGGTTCTAAAAGTTCTTTAGATATATATTCACCAATTTCATATAGATCCCTTTCAGCAGGTTCAGTAATTTGAATATTAAAAGTACTCATTTTATAAATTCTTCTCTATATCACCTAAGGCTTCTTTAAAAGATCTAACTTTTTTCTTTTGCATTGCATCAACACCCTCATCAAGTAATTTATACAATTCAAATTTACCTACAAGGTTTTCATAGGTTTCAATACTCATAACTGCTAAATCTCCCTGACCATTCTTTGTTATATAAACTGGTTCTTTATACTTATGGCAAAATGCTGAGATTTCACTATAATTATTTCTTAAATCTGAACTTGGTCTTATTGATGGCATAAAATGCACCTCCTGTATTCCCTATTTTGCACATAAAGATTATTAATCTTTATGCCTTCTGACTTATATATCGATATTATATCATAATTTCGATATATAAGTCAGTTTTTTTGTATTAATTAATTTACTGAACCTTCGAGGTATTACTATAGTATAAATTCCAATCATAAAGTTAACATATAAGAATATATTATAAACGATATAAGAAATTATTATTTATGGAAGGCTATTCAGTGATAACATGGCCAAATATGATATGTATGATTTATGCTAACCAACTTATTGCAATAATATGTAATTTATTTCAAAAGTAAATTCAACTCATTAAATAATGATAATCTTGCAAAAACGCAAGCTTATATTAATTAAAATTACCTATACGTCATGGGATTTTATCTAAGAAGCATCTATATATTTTTTAAACAAATCTATAGATGCTTCTTCTGTTATTTTGTAATAATAGAATCTTTTGTTTCCAACTGTTAATCTCACGAGACTTATGATAATATATTAAGATTTTTATTAATTATAAGTAATAACTTTCTTATAATCTTTGACCTGGTCAAGCAAAATTGTAACATTAAGTTCAATTGATTTTTAAAGATACCTTTTCTCAAAAGGTGTTAATCCACCTAAAGAGCTATGTGATCTTTTATGATGATAATATCTAAAAATGTAGTCATTTGTTAATTCATCTAAATTCTCGATATTTTTAATATTGTAATGATTAAGATGTTCTCTCTTAAGTCTTCCATAAAAAGATTCCATAGGAGCCTTGTCATAGGGACATCCTGCTTATTCATAGATTGCTGAATCTTATTAGATTTGCAAAATGTAGTGAAAATTTTTGAAGTATATTGAGATCCTTGGTTACTATAAAGCATTAATCCACCAGTAGGTTTATGAGTTTGTATTGCTTCTGTCAGTGTTTCTATAGCTAAATCAGCTGTTATATTTGTAGATGACTTACTTGCCATAACACTTATATAATGTAGGTCTAGGGGGCAATAGTTGTACATCATTTTGCCATTAGATTAGTGGATATATGTAAACATTTTAAATTCTTCTTAGGTGCTGTAAAATCTCTATTTAAAAGATTTTTAAATACTTTGTGAGATGTACCTTTTACATAGTTAGGTCTTTTTCTGAAAGAAATAGATTTAAGATTTA
>CAYYWN010000073.1:0-8996 GCA_964474485.1 uncultured Clostridium sp.
AAATATCCCAGTTAAAGCCCGGTGTAAGCTCCGTTAATTCTTTAAGTGTTTTTTCTAATAAGTCTACATTTATGCCATCAAAGTTCATAAGGACAGGTGCTATGTTTAGCCCATGAGACTTCATTATTTTTATAGCCGTATTATGAGTTGGTTCCTCACAGGCTATAATGTCTCCCTTTTTAGTTAATGTACTTAATAATATATCAAAGCCCTCTGTAAATCCATTGGTTATTAATACATCTTTCCCATCTATATTTATCCCTTTATTTTTCATATACTTTTTAATATACTCAATTAATGGTTTATATCCTTTAGCATAGCCATAATTTAATAATTTATCACCCTCCATAGAAAATACATTTAGGAAGGATCTTTTAAATTCTTCTACATCAAATAAGCTTTCATCTGGAGCAATACTCTTAAATGAAATCATACCCTTTTTCCAAGGTAACTCCGTCTTTATTATATCTAAATCTCTACAACTATTACCATAATCATTAATCATGTCATTCCAATTAATGGTGAGGTCTCCATCTATAGTATTAGCTTCAGTTGCTACAAAGGTGCCTTTGCCCTTTAAGCTTTTTATGATTCCTAGGTTTTCTAAGTTTTCATAGGCCATAATCACAGAATTCCTGCTTACATTTAGTACCTTACTTATTTCTCTAGTGGAGGGTAGCTTATCCTCCTTTTGCGAGATTCCCTTTTCTATACTTTCTTTTATATGATTTTCTATCTGTACATTTATCTTTTCTTCAGTATTAACCTCAAAGGATGAAAAAATCAAGAAATCACCTCCTACTATCTAGTATCTAACATTTATAACTTCTCCGTTCTTAATAAATACCCTAGGTATGCTTTCTTTAATCATGCAAATCACCTCATAATTAATTGTTCCCATAATATTTGCTATATAATTTGCATCTACATTCAAATTTCCCTGCTCGCCAATTAGTATTACTTCATCTCCGATATTTACCTTCCCTGCATCAGTTACATCTATCATACATTGGTTCATACAAATTCTGCCTACTACAGGTGCTAATTTACCATTTATTATAACTTTAACCTTACCACTTAGAAGCCTTGAATAACCATCTGAATAACCCACAGGTAAAGTTGCTATTATGCTTTTTCTTTCAGTTTTAAAAGTCCTTCCGTAGCCTATATTCATATCTTTATCCATCTCTTTAACATAAGCAACCTGGGTTTTTAATGTAAGTGCTGGCTTTAAGGATATCTTTTCTTTATTTACATATGAAGATGGGTAATATCCATATAATAATATACCTGTTCTAACTCCATCTAAATAAGTTTCTGGTAGGTCTATTATAGCACCACTATTAGCTGCATGCTTTAAAGGTATATCTATTCCCTTCATTGAAAGTTTATCATAAAATTCTTGTAGCTTTCTAATTTGACTATAAGTATATTCCTTGTCCTCCTCATCTGAACTTGAAAAATGAGTAAATATACCTTCTACTATAATTCCCTCTAAGGAATATATCTCTAAAACTTGTTTAAGACTATCTTCACCAGGAAAAAATCCAAACCTTCCCATACCCGTATCCATTGCAATGTGAACTTTTGCTTTTCTTCCCATACTTATTGCTTTACTTGATAGTTCTTTTGCATAATCCAACTCGTATACTGTCTGTTGTATATTATTTTCTATTACTTTTGTTGCGTAATCTATAGGCATATATCCTAAAATTATTATAGGTGCTTCAATTCCTGCATCCCTAAGCTCCATAGCTTCTATTATACTTGCTACTGCCAAATGCGTTGCACCATTTTCTAATAACGTAGGGGCAACGTATGCAGCACCATGCCCATATCCATCAGCTTTTACTACTGCTATTATCTTTTTATTTTTTAATAGGCCTTTAACCTGCCTCATATTATTGGTAATTACATCTAGGTCTATTTCAGCCCAAAGTGACCGAACATTTGAATTCATATTTACACCTCTAACTATATTATCTTATTTAATTATACTATTATACAAAGAAACTTGCTATAAGTGAAAGAGCCACACTAGAGTTAAATTCACATTCTAGTGGTTTAAAGTCCTTTAATATGTATTGTTTATGAATATTTTATTGGAATATAAGTAAATCTTAATGTATACTTATGTAATAAGTTTTGATCAGTTTAATAAAATAGCTATAAAAAGTCTTAATCAAAACAATATACAAGGAGGACAAAACTTTGAATAAAAAACTTTTAATATCACTTACTTCCATATTAATATTATGCAATAGTGCTATTAGCCCACATCTCGCAAGTGCTACACCATCGGAAATTATTGAAAAAGGCACCATACAAATTAAACAATTGGACAAGCAGATTGTTGATTTAAATGGTGAGTTATCCAACTTAAATTCAGAAATAAGTGAATTAAATATTAAGCTCAAAGAGAATAAATCTGAGATTAATAAAACTGAAGATAAAATCAAAAATGCAGAAGTACAGATTAAAGAGAGAAAAAGAATTATAGACGAAAAGCAAGCTATCCTAGGAAAAAGACTTAGGGTGATGTATAAAAGTAACTTATCTTCTAATCCTTTATTTATAATATTGTCATCGGACAGCTTTTCTGATGCAATATCCAACACTCAGGCTGTCGTTAAAGTAATATCTTTAGATAAAAAATTAATAAATGACATCGAGAAAGAAAAGGAAACCTTGGATTTGGATGTAAATAAATTAAATGATAAAAAGGATGAGCTTAAAACCTTAGAGTCTTCTACACAAAATTCTCTTGAAGAGATAAAAACTAAAAAGGAATCTCAACAGGTTGCTTTAAATAAATTAAGTGAAGAAAAGAAAAAGGCGTCATCTATTATAGAAGAAAATGAAAATTCTTTAATATCGCACTCAGTTTCTATAATTAAATCTTCTAGTTCTTCTGAAAGTGAAATTAAAGATGCAATATCTACGTTAAAGTCACTATTCCCACAAATAAATACCTCATCTGTGAAAAACAAGGCTCAAAGTGCTATAAATAATGGTACAACCACCTTGCAGTCCATGAAGGAATCTAATAAAACTAAGGGCACCACCACTAGCGGGAGCATCGATCGTGGATCTAGCCCTGCTAAAAAATCCTACACCATGGAAGCAACAGCTTATTTTGATGGTCTTTTAACAGCTTCAGGATTAAAACCAATAAGAAACGCTTCTGGTCTTAGTACTGTTGCTGTAGATCCTTCTGTTATTCCTTTAGGATCAAAACTATATATAGACGGATATGGATATGCCATTGCTGCGGATACTGGTTCTGCAATAAAAAACCTTAAAATAGATCTATATATGAATTCAAAAGCAGAATGCTATACATTTGGACGAAGAAATGTTACAGTTAGCCTTATTGCTTATCCAAATGAATGGTAAGCTAAATTAAAAGGATTTAAGTTCAATACTCTTAATGAGATGAACTTAAATCCTTTTGCATTATCTGTTAAATGTAGTTATATTTCAAAAATATAACTTATTATCTTATCTTTATAATTTTATTTCTAATAAATGCTATGGTAAAAGCTAAAATAAAGCTACATAAAACTGCTGGTAAAAATAATAATATTATCCTTTGTTGCGATACGAAATAATATTTAAATAATATCTTATATACAATGGTATCTGTGATACCTGATACAAGATAGATGTCAAAAGAGAGTATGGATATCATCGATATTACTTTAACTGCAAAGTTATTTTCTATTTCAAGATCATAAAATATAAGAAAAAATACTACTGCTTGTACTCCTATAATTAAAGACCCATAATATCCAACAAATGTTGAGAAGTTTCCACCGCTAGCACCATATATCTCTAAAAATGCTTCTAATAAAACAACTAAAAATAATACGGCTACTTCATATGACTTTTTTATCTTTGGCTTATATTCATTTATATAACACCCAATAAAATAATACATAACTGGATACATATCACTCCAGTAACTAGGGAAATTTATAAGACCTTTTATCTTTCCATTAAAAAATGCAGGACATGCACACATAATTATACTTAAAACTATAAGTATAATCTTTTTCTTTTTACTCCTAAGATTATTGTAAATCAAATTAAGAAAAGGACTTATTAAAAATAATCCGATAAACATTTCTATATACCAAGCATAGCGACATGCGGAAAACTTTTCTATTAAAGATATCCACTGAACAATAGATTGATTTTCTTTTAATATTGTTATACGAAACAATATAGCTACTATTGAATAAAATACATATAAGACCAATATGGGTATTATCTTTTTATAATAGCTCTTAGTTACTTGTTTATTTTTTTGCAAGTATCCCGTAAGAATGATAAATAATGGTACACATATAATAGCTGTCATACGTATAAATACTTGGATATACATACTCTTTCCAACTAAAGGTGTAGTATAAAATTCAGTATTTAAAAAAAAGTGTACTGACAATACAAAAATGATAGCACTAGCTCTGATAACATCGAGACCAACTTTCCTATTCTCTTCCATATTCAACCTCTTATCCTTAATTTCACTAGACACATTATCTAATATTAGTTTAAAATCAAGCTTTAATTATGCTTATTTTTAGGTATCCTTTTTTACTTATTTTACTTATTTATTAGGCTCAGAATCCCAATCATTTAATATATCTCCCCCACTAAAGACCAGTTCTTCATCACTTAAATAATATATATCTTCATCCGGGTAATATGCAATATCTCCTTCTTCTTTAGTACCCACATCAAGTATCTCCAAAGTTTCATCTCCTGTGTTTATAAATTGATGCGCTAAACCTTTTCCTGCAGGTTTAGAAATAAAGTCTCCTTTATTTATTAAATGTTCTTCTCCACCAATTCTTAAGGTTCCACATCCACTAAGAATTATGAAAAATTCTTCTTGTTTTGTATGACTGTGATATTTAGTACTTCTAAATCCTGGTAATATCCTATCAATATTTACATAAATCTTCTCACTACCTACTGCCTTACCTAAATATGAGGTATTAGCCTTTCCCAAAAAATCTATTATACAACTATCAGGAACATCATTAACATTTAATATATTAGCCATAATTTAAAACATCCCCTTTATCTTTAATACACTTGTCCTTTCAAAATAATTAAGCATTTAAATCTTTCATCAATCTCTAAAAGATAAACTTCTAACAAGCCTATCTTCACCTATTATAGTCTTTTCAAAAATGCTAATTGCATTTTGTTTAAATAATTCCGGATTATCCATGGCTGGGCTGAAATGAGTAAGCAGAAGCTCCCTTACATTACCTTTATAAGCAAGGTTTGCTGCTTCGCTAAATGTCATGTGCTTGTTCTTTATTGCCTTCTCTAAATCCTTATCGTCACCGTAGGTACCTTCGCATATAAACAAATCGCTTTCCATTATAAAACCTGGTATTATATCTAATGGTCTTGTATCTGTTGCTAAACTAATTTTTATACCTGGCCTTTCACTACCTAAAACCATTCTAGGATAGTATGTAACCCCTTGATCAACTCCAACTTCGCCTTTTTGAAGGGTATTCCATAAAATTTTAGGTACATTATTAGCATTTGCCTTATCCACATCAAATTTAGCTTTTCTTTTAAAATATAAACTATAACCTAAGCAAGGTGAGGAATGATCTAATTCTATTGCTGAAATTAATACATCTTCCATTATATCAAAAGGTGTATTCGGATTTTCTATTATATTTATATCATAAGGCAAATAAGGTGCTATAACCCTAAGCCCATTTACTATATTTTCTATACCTAAAGGACCTACTATGGTAATAGGTTCAGTCCTTCCACTATTGCCAATAGTAGCAAGAAGTCCTGGTAGACCAACAATGTGATCACCATGTCCATGAGTTATGCATATTACATCAATAGATTTAAAACCCCATCCAAGCATTCTCATGGATACTTGAGTTCCTTCACCACAATCTATTAGTATTTTTCTTCCTTTATAATTAATAAGAATTGAAGATAGGAACCTTTCAGGCATTGGCATGCCACCACCACAACCTAGCAATGCTATATCTACCACTTAAATCACCTCCACCATTAATATCTTTTTTATTAATTACCAAGAATAACGCTCATTATGCGTGGGACAATATAGGAAACATTAATTTATTATCTTTGAATAAATCTACTTTATCTTCCATGACAAATAAAGTTGTGTCATCCTCTTCCAATAAATTTACAAAGTAGCTATCTATGTCATTAGGTATAAATCCTAAAACTACTGCCTTTACTTCTTTATTTGTAAGCGACTTAATAACACTGTCTAAATCAACCGCTGATAGTGAAAATATATCTTGTAGATATAATGTGTCCCCTTTAAGTTCGGCAATTGCAATCACATCCTGCTTACTTAAATAGTAAACTTTATCACTCATAAAAGAAGTACAATAAAACATTACTAATCCTACATTCTTCATCATTGTTAGCTTTGACATTGAAATTGAATTGTTAACTTTATCTATAACTAACTCTCTGTTATCTTCTAAAGACATATCTAACTTTTCTGCAACTACAACTTCATTATCATTTGTAATTGTTTTAAAATATTGGTATTCTCTCACAGCTGTAAAACCAAATTTAGGATAGAAATTTAATACACTATCATTAGCAAATAAATATATCATATCACATTTACTATTCCATTCTTCTATGACCCTTTTCATAAGGTACCTAGCTAGTCCTTGATTTTGGTAGTCAGGATCGGTCATTACTGTTCCTATTTGTATATATCTTTTAGTTTCCCCTAAAACCAAACAGTCGACGATGCTCGTAGAGACATTGGCCACAATATTTTCCCCATCCAGTAGTGAATATGGCATATAACCACTTCCCCAATAGCCGCTTTGATACCACTGTTCAAAATCAAATCCATAGGTTTTCTGTGTTAATGCATTGTAGCTTTTTCTAAACAATGTGTTGTCTTTAAAATCCTTTATAAAAGTATACTTTTTATCATTAATGACCACTTCTTCCATTGTTATCATCCCCTCAAAATCATTATAAATACTTATTAACAATATCATTATGATTCTTATAACACAACCTCATACTTAATTGTTAAGCAAAAGTGTGCTACCTAGTACAAATATATAAAATTGGAGCCTTTGATAGAGAAATTATCAGAAAATATTTGATTGGAATGGCTATAGAGGCTGAGAAACGAGGAAAAACTTTATCTGATATAATCGGTACTGATGAAAAATCTTGGTGTGACTCTATTGTAGATAGCTATGGAAAAGTTTCACTTATGGAATTAATTCTTTCAATACTAAAACAAGTATCAATTTGCTGGCTTATATGGGTAATTGTTTTATTCACCATCCTAAATTATGTAATACATTTAGTCTTTGGTGTTACATGGGTGATGTCTAAATTTCTATACAATAATCTAATTCGCAAACAAGCAAAGAAAATAAACTGGATGAAATAAAATATTTACATTTAAAAATAAAGCCTTAATCACTACAATTGTAGTAATTAAGACTTTTAGATTTTCCATTTTATTCTTGTGTATATCTTGAATTTTACTTACTAAAAAACAAGCATGCCTTTATCATCATATTCAAAGTTTGGACCCCAAGCAACTTCCCAATAGTAACCATCTAAATCAGCAAAATATGCATGATATCCACCCCAAAATACATCCTGAGGCTCTTTAACTATTTCAGCACCTGCATTTCTAGCTAATTCTATAACTTTATCAACATCTTCTTTATCTTGTACATTATAAGCTAATGTGATTCCTGCAAAACCATTTGCTATTTTGGGAGTATTTTCTTCACTGATATCTTTTGCTAATAACTCTAAAGGAAACAATTCAAATTTTGTTCCAGGTGTATTAAAAAATACTACATCAGGATTATCCCCTTTTTCATCCGTTTGAAACCCCAATTTATCCCTATAAAATTTTATCGATTTCTCCATACTTCTTACACCTAAACAAATACATGTAACTTTATTAATATTAAATCCCCTCCTAAATTCCTATTTATCTCATCTAAAAAATGATAATACTATCTCAACTACTATCCATTATAACGTTTTTGTAAATAATTTGTATCAAAATCTTTTACCGTATTATTTATGATACGGTATTTTCACTTGTAAAATAGCATTAGGCAAGTTATATCAACGCCTAATGCTATTTCCTACATTTTAAGATAATTGCTCTTCTGTTGTATTTTTAATTCAATGTTTTATGGCTTTTAATTCCTCATTACTAAGATTATTAAAATTAAATTAATTCCTAGTATAAATGACATATATCATTATTATAATGTATTATTCGCACTAAAAAAACACTCTTTAAGTAATACGGAGCTTGTACGTATCCTTCCAAAGACAGAATGTAATCTAATAAAGGCTTTGCTTCTGTTATATTGAGAGAATATTTATAGTGTTGTATTTTTAGTGAATCCATGGTATATTATGGTTAAAGCTTAATAGTAAGCTGAGGCGAAAGGAGTGGATCTTTTTTATGCAAAAGTTATATGAGGTGGTTTCAAAATAATTGCATATAGGTTCAAAAGCATTTTTTAAAGAGTACTTAGTATGCTCTCTATTTATTGTGCCTTTTGAACAACTTTGATTTAACCTTTCAACCTTAATAGTTAGTATTAAAATTCACGGTACAGGTTAGCGTGTATTTTTTATACCCAAATATTAGGCATACCACAGTAGGTTAACCTTACTGTGGTATTTTTATATACTTTTTTATGAAACATTTTTTAGTGAAGGTAATGATATTTTTTTGAAAACTTCATAGTAACTTTATCTCAAACTCACTTAAGCTTAAAAATTCAGCAAGCCTAGTTTGGCGTGCAACAGAAAAGGAGATCTTATGAGTTTAGAAAAGTTAGGATGGAACACATATTTTCAGAAAAATTTTGAACCCTATTTAAACAATGGGTTTTGTGCCGCAAGAGTCATAACTCAGCACAAAGGGAACTATATTGTATGTTCTGAAAAAG
>CAYYWN010000074.1:0-8890 GCA_964474485.1 uncultured Clostridium sp.
ATACCTCAAGATGGTAAAATATCATTTACCAAAAAAGACACAGGATATGATATTAGGGTTTCTTCTATTCCTACTATAAATGGTTAAAAATTAGTACTTAGGATTTTATATAAGGAATCAGCCTTTAAATCCTTAGATAATTTAGGCTTTAAAAAGGAGCAATTAAAGCTTATACGATCCATGTTAAACTCTCAGTATGGAATGATATTGGTAACAGGACCTACTGGTAGTGGTAAAAGTACTACTTTATATGGAATGATAAATGATTTTAATAAGGAAAACTTAAATATAACTACTATAGAAGATCCAGTAGAATATAGTATAAAAGGTATTAATCAAATAAATGTTGATACTAAGGGAGGCATACACTTTTCTTCAGGACTTAGAAGTGTGCTTAGACATAATACTGATAAAGATAAATATCGTTGATTTAACTGGTTTGTAAGGTTTTCGTCAAAAATTTCGTCAAAAATAATTTCTAAAAAATATTCTCAATTATATTTGTGGCTCTTTTCACCATATCATCATTAACGTGAGAATAGGTTCTCATAGTTTGTTCTACATCATGGCCTAAAATTTGTGCTGCAGTTTTGAAATCTACACCATTACTTATTAAAGTTGTAGCATAGGTATGCCTTAATTCATGCATACTAATACCCGCTAATTCTCTCAATTTGGGGTTAAGATATTTGGAGATACTAGCCATATTAAATGTTGCAACTCTGTTGTGTAGATCAGTAGGGTTATTTTTTTTATACTTTTTTAGTTCTTTTATAAATTTTGCGGATACTGGAATAGTCCTATAAGAATTTTTACTCTTAAGAGTACCAAAATTAGAGTGTTTAGCTTTTATAAGTTTCCACTGCTTATTTACATCAACTGTACAGTTCTTAAAATCTATATCATTCCAGGTAAGACCTAGAACTTCCCCTAGCCTCATGCCAGTATTAGCTGCTATAAAAGCGACTATATAATATCTACTACCCTCTAAATTTAATAATAATGACTCTAATTCCTTTTTAGTTAAAGCTTTTTTATTAATTTCACCTTTCTCCATTGGTATTTTTATTTTTATAGTAGGTAGATCTGTAATTAAGTTTAAATCTTCTAGGGCGTACCTAAAAAAACCAGTCAGTCTTCTCAAATATGACTGTATAGTAGCTCTTTTTAAACCCTCTTTTATAAAATCATCTGTTATATTCTGTACATCATGTCGTTTTATACTTTTTACACCTTTATTATTTAGTTTATTAAACTTGGAAAAAGCATAGCGACATCCTCTCACCGTGTTATGTTCTTTATACAAATCTATATGATCTAGATAGATCTCAGTTAATTCTTTAAAAGTAATCCCATCTAAATTATGGTCATAATTGAGTTTAGTGTTAGATTCCAACTCTTTTAAAGTTGTTTTTATAAAATCTTTAGCGTCCTTTTGGGTTTTAAAACCTTGTTTACTTTTTTGTTTCCACTGTCCTAAGTTATTTTTATAAGAAATTATGCATTGCCAACCCTTATCTTTTTTTCTGTAAGTAATGTTATTATCCAAAATTTATTTTTAGTGAGAGAGTGTATAACAAGTACCAAACTCCCACTAAAATTCACTTCCTTTCTTTTTAAACTTTTTTCTGTGTATAACATGTTAATAACTTTGCTGATAATTCGTCATATAAGAATATTATGAACCAATAATCATAATATTGTAGTCCTATATAGACTATTAATCAATTATGATAATACAATGCCTTTTTCTATTTTATTTCCTTTTAAAAATTCTTTTACCTCAAGAGGTTTCCCCCCTGGAAACTGTAATATTTCTATAATCAGAATACCGTTATTGGTGGCGACTGCAATTCCTTCATTATTTGCATCTATGATATAACCAGGTGGTTTAATAATATTTGCCTCTAATGACTTGGATTTGAATATTTTAATTGGAATATCTTTATAATAAGTGTGCGCAGTTGGCCATGAGTTTATATTTTTATATGGCCAAGAACTCAATCCTCTTATTAAATTATGTATGTTAATACTACTATCATTCCAATTAATCTTTGCCATTTGCTTGTTTAACATCTGTACATAAGAACTTCCATCACTCTGTTGCTTTACCCCACAAATTTTACCTGTGACAATTCCATTTATTGTTTCCTCTAACAGTTCAGCACCGTTTATTTTTAATAAATTGTACAATTCTCCTGCTGTCATAGATTCAGATATGTCAAACTCACTTCTTATAAGCATATCACCCGTATCTATACCAGTATCCATTAGTATAGTTGTATTTCCAGTTCTTATTTTCCCATTTATTAAACTCCAATTTATTGGTGATGACCCTCTATACATTGGGAGGAGAGATGCATGTAGACAAATACATCCGAGTCTTGGTATATCAAGTATATGCTTAGTTATGATTTGACCATATGCTACAACAATAATAAAATCAGGTTTTATTTCTTTTAATTTATCAATAATTACAGAGTCTGTTTTTATTTTTTCGGGCTGAAAAATTGGAATTTGATTTGATAGTCCGACCTCTTTGACTGGTGAAATTGCTACCTTTTTCCCTCTTCCACTTGGTTTATCAGGTTGTGTTACAATCGCACTTACATTATATTTCTCTATCATTTTCTTCAATGAGGGAACTGCAAAATCAGGAGTTCCCATAAAAACTATTTTCATTATTCATACCTCCCTTTGATACTACAAAATATATTTTGTAGTTATTCATTAGTTACACAATATAATACAATTGAGACTTACTTAATACTTTTTAATTTATCTAATTGTTCTCTTAAGCTTTTATTTTCATCTTTAAGTTCTTCCATTTCAACCAATTGAATAATTAGTTTTTCTTTATCTTCTTTAAGTTTTTTATTTCTTCATAAAGTTGCTTTATTTTATCTTTAGGTGTAACAACTATACTATCATCAGGAACACCTTTATCTATGGCTCTAAGGCTCAATATACGTTCTTTTAAAATATCATTGTATATCTCTACTATTCTATATAGTTATATTATTATTTACTATCTATACTATAATCACTAAAGATAACAAAATATATCCCTCCTTTTTCTATTTATATTTACACTAAAAATCTGTAAACATTAGTGGTTAATGTTTACAGATTAAGTCGCCTGTCATCATTTATCATTAGAAGTGTTCTGCAATCCCAAGAGGGTCAAAATACACTACGTAATTATCTATCTCATAATATAGACCATACTTCTCTTTACAATGTTGTATGGATTCCTCTAGGTACTGTTCAGTAACATTTAGGTGTTCGGCCAAGTCATGCTTATTTCTAATACCAAGATTGTAAGCATTAATTAAATCTACAATACCCACTAATTTTTCATACCCCCAATTCCGAGCTATTTTTTCTTGCTTTCGGTTTTCAACTTTTGTTTGATCTGTAATATCTCCAACAGTTTTATAATAGTGCCCTAACTCTTCAGCTAATACACAACATCTTTCGGCATCAGTATCTAATCTTTTGCTAATAGCTATCCGGTTATCATAGATTAAGCCATCTGTACCCGTAAGATCTATCTCTTTAACAGTTATATTAAGGCTAACTGCTTCTTCAAGCAAACTATTGTAATTCAAGCAATCACCTCATGTCTATTTCCATAGTTCATCATCTTTCATTAAGTCTATGTCATGTTGTATATTTCCTTCAGCACCTTCTTTATTGTGTGCTGCACAGGGGATTAAATAATCCTTATCTTCTTTAGAAGTATATTTATTTATTTCTGTAAGTTCCGCAACTCTTTTAATAGCTTCATCTTTTCCAGTTGTATTCAATTTATTGAAAGTAGACAGCAATGCTTCTTCTCCTAAGTTTACTTTATTATTAGGCGTTTCTCCATTTAGTTCTTCAAGAGATATATTTAATCCCCTAGATAATTTAGAGGCAACCTCTAATGATATATTTTTTGTTTTTCTAGAAATAATACTTCTTATAGTTGAATCAGGTAGGCCCGTCATACGTGATATTTCAGGAATTGTCAATTCTCTTTCTTTCATTATAGATTGTAATATTTTATAAAATTCCATATTAATCATCTCCTATAAAATATATTATACTACACTTTTCACGCATTGCAACAAAAAAACTTTAAAATGCTATTGACAATTAACGCAATGCGATATAATATGAGAGTATAAATAACGCAATGCGTTAGGGGGTGTGTAAAATTGAGAGATTCTAAAATAATGTTTTCTAATCTAAGAGCAGAAATGGCAAGAGAAGAAATAACAATCGGTAAAATAGCTGAAAAAGTTGGGGTTAATAGAGATACTATGGGACGAAAACTTTCTGGGAAAGCTCCATTATATCTAAATGAAGCTTTTTTAATAAATAGAGCATTTTTTCCTAAAGAGAATATTCAATATCTATTTAAAGAGTTAATCTCAGATAGATCTGATGAAGAAAAATTAAATTTAAAAAACTAGTTAACTTAGCTTCTACAATTCAAAAAAAAAAATATCACATCTATAAATTTCTAGATTTACTAAGTAGTGCAATGCTACTGAAATTAAATTAAAAAACAGGAGGATGGGTAAATGAATAAATTAGCAAAAGTATTTGAAGGTCAAGAGGTAAAGGTGAAAACAGATAAAGGGGTAACGCTTATTAATTTATGCAACACTGCAAGAAATTGCGGATTAACCACCGTTGCCAAAAGTGGCAACGCAGTAGTTCGATGGAGTAGGGTTACTGAAAAACTTAAATTAATCAAGTCCACAGATAGCGACAAAGCTGTCGCCGATGAAATAACTTACATCCTAGAAGAAATAGAAAACACTGATGATAGAAACACAATTTACATGAGTAGTTGGTTATCAAAACGTCTAGCACTTGAATGTCACAGCGAAAAAGCTAATAGATTTAAGAACTTCCTAGTTACTTTGGATGAAGCTAGAGAGAATGGAGAGTTACAACCAGTAAATCAAGAAACAGTTTTACAGTTAGCACAAGGAATGCAGATGATAGGTCAAGTGGTGCAAGGTATGCAAACAGCTATGACTAATATAGAAACTTATGTTAAAGATAGCATTCAATCAAAAGATTTACAAATAGAACAGACAATGAATTTAATAGGATTTAGGTCGGTAAACACTAAGAGGCTTTCAAACAAGCTAAAGGAGGATTTAAGTGCACAACTAGGGATGGCAGTAACTGCAAACACCACCGCTTACAGAAGAGTTAAAGGTAAAATTTTTAAAGAGTTTAGAGTCATCAAGTGGGAAGACATACCAGCAAATAAATATAATGCTGTACATGCTTTTATTGAAGAAAATATATAAATCAAAGGAGGATGGGGAAATGAATTATACAGTAAAAGATCATCAAGATGGTTTTAACAGAATAAAAACAGCAAATAAGGAAAACAAAGAGATGGCATTACAAATTGTCAATTTAATTGCTGAACAGAATATGTCAAGTTGTAATGCCAAAATAATATTAAGTTTATGTCATGACATTATAGAAATTAATAGTCGTATAGAACCTATTAAATAATTAAAAACCGAAATCTTTACGGTCGATTAATTTAATTTTAGGTACTGGCTGATTTTTGAATGTATCTTCAAATTTTTTATAGGTTTCCTTATACGTTTTGATTAAATCTTCTGGAGAAAGATTTTCATCATAATTATTTTGAAGATATATAACAGTTAAGTCACGAGCAATTTGTTCATCATTAGGCATAAATATTCATCCCCTTTCAAGAAGATTTTACCATAGAAAGGGGTAAATAAAAATAGGAGGATTAATTTAGTGGAAAAGTTATTAACCCAACAGGATCTAGCAGAAAGATGGCAAGTAAGTCTTAAATCAATCGAAAGCTACAGACAACAAGGAATAATTACACCTGTCCCAAAGATACCTTCTATAAGATTTAATCCAGAGCAGATAGCAGAATTAGAAGGAACGAAACTAGAAAGATTTAGTCCATTAGAAAGAAAAAAGTTTGAGCGTGAGATTGAAGCTTTACAGAAGGAAAATGAAAAACTTAAAAACATCTTAAGTCAAACACTAGCTAATCTAGCACCAGTCATAAATTTATAAAATAAACATCACATCTATAAATTTCTAAAAATACTAAGTAGCGTAATGCTATTGAAAATTATAAAGGAGATGGGTTAAATGCTAAAACAGCAATTATTTAATAATGGTATAACTCTAACTAAAGAGTTATCTGACATGGTAGCAGCAGACATAAAGTTTAATAATATCAGTTTTAATAAAAAGACAAGCTTAAAAGAAATTTTAATAATAGCCGGAAGATGTGATTTGGCATTAAGGAGGTGCAACTAGATCTGTGGATACAAGAAAATTAAAACAAGTCCACAAAGCTCCACTAAGAAGAGAAGGTTTTATTCCATATAAGTTTTTACTAATTAAAGAGACAAGCCAAGACGTTGAATTTGTAGAGATAAAGACAAGAAGGCTTTTGACAATAAGAATATGAAGAAATTATTAGATATAAAAAAAGATGGCATAAGCCACCTAAAATAAAAAACGTTAACTATAGTTTATAAGACAATAGGAGGTTTGTAAAGCAAAATGTATGAGCAAATAAATCT
The DNA here is from genome assembly GCA_964474485.1 of uncultured Clostridium sp. GTDB lineage: Bacteria > Bacillota > Clostridia > Clostridiales > Clostridiaceae > Clostridium_L. Next base: position 6,597 of record CAYYWN010000074.1, read on the forward strand.
ATTGGGAGAAGAAGTCCATATTGCAAGTAAGAGCAAAGCTAAAAAGTTTGAAGACATTTTAAAAGAGTTGCAAGAAGTGATTCAAGGTAAAAATGAAAGAATAGCCTATCTAGAGGAAAGAAACAAGGTTCTTTCAGAGGAAAATAAAGATTTAAAAATAGAGATTAAGCAACCGCAGACGATTGAATTAGGAGCTTTTGAAAAATCTAAGATAAATCACAGGCCTTTAATAAATATCTTCATAGATTGGATTGGCTATAAAATGTTTATAAAAGATGATAAGTATCAAAGCTTGCCAAAAGAGGAACAAGCGGTGTTCGGCAAAGTTTGGAGTAAGTATATAAATCCTACTTATAAAGAGTTTTGCAAAGAGTTTGCTAATAATAGATTGGAGGAATTGTAAAGGTGAAACAAATTTTAATAGCACTTTTAACCACAACTATAAACAGATATTTAAAATATGCTGCTAATGACTTATCAAAGGATGATGTTGTTGAGGATTTAACTAATATTTTAGATTATGTAACAGATATTCCAGAAGAAAATCAAGAATCTATAACAGCGATTTTAGACAATACAGAAGTTGAAGCTTTAAGAAACAGAATAAGAGAACTTGAAGAAACATGTATAGCCAATAATGAGGTTATAGACACTCAATTTAAAAAGATAAAAGAATTAAAGGACAGCAATTATATGTGGCAGAACACTTGTATCGAATTAAGAGAAGAAAATGAGGGGTTGAAAGAAAAGATTGTGAAAGCAAAAGAACATGAGTTACCATTTATAGATTTTCAGAAGATTTATGATGGGGCAGAAGGGACAAGAAGTGATAAATAATGATTGATTGTATGTACGATAATAGACCCGAAAGAACCATAGCAGCGGTAGTAGATAATTGCAAGGATTGTGGTTGTGACTTGTACGAAGGTGAAAGCTACTACGATATAGAGGGAATGATTTTGTGTACTGAATGTATAGAAGAATATAGAAAAGAGGGTTTTTAAATATGGAGAATAATAAATTACAATCAGAAGTTATAGAGCAAAAATCAATGTCAATTTTTGAAAATCAGAACAGTTTTGAATTAGCGCAAAGAATGGCTACAGCACTAGCGAAGTCTACAATAGTCCCAACAGATTACAGGGGCAACCTATCAAATGCACTTATAGCCTTAGACATGTCAAATAGGTTAGGAATATCCCCAATGATGGTAATGCAAAATCTTTATATAGTAAATGGTAGACCTTCATGGAGCAGCCAGTTCATTATAGCAGCTATTAACAATTCAAAAAGGTTTGCGGAAAGTCTTAAATTTGAACTGCAAGGCACAGGCGATAACATGAGTTGCTACGCCTACACTAAAGATTATGAAGGCAATGGAATAAAAGGCCCTGCAATAACTATGAAAATGGCTAAAAGTGAAGGATGGGTAAGTAAAAAGGGTAGCAAGTGGCAGACAATGCCCGAAGTGATGATTAGATATAGGGCAGCAAGTTTTTTCGGTAGATTGTATTGTTCAGACTTGCTGATGGGCATATATTCAGAAGATGAAAGCGAAAATATAGGTAAATCAACTATAGAGCCAGTTGAAAAAGTACCAGATACCTTTAATTTAGATACAGAGGATAAGACGGAAGAGCCACAAAAAGAAATTATAGATGTTGACTATGAAGAAAAATTTGAAGATACACCATTTGAAATGAAGGAAGATGAAGCAGATGGAACTAACTAGGAATAACTACTTTAGTAAACAAGCGGAAAGCCTCTATATGGGGTCTTCCAGCTTTAAAGCTTGGAATATATTAGCTAATGGTTGCGAGGCTAGAGAGGTGGCTAAAAGGAACGGAGAATGGCAAGGAAAAGAGAACCCAGCATTTTTATTAGGCAGTTATGTCCATAGTTGGAGCTCTGGAGATTTAAAAGAATTCATAGCAGAAACCCCACAGCTTTTTAAGAAAGATGGCACCTTATTAGCTAAATACGCATTAGGCGACAAAATGATAGAAGTACTAAGAAATGATCCATTAATAGAAAAGATTAGAGAAGGCGAAAAAGAAAAGATATTCAGAGGACAAATAGGCGGTGTAGATTTTAAAATCCAAGTTGATATTTTAAACCTAGAAAAGGGGTATTTTGCAGATATAAAGACTACTAAAGATTTGCAAGAAACTTACTGGAATAATAGCAAAAAATGCAAAGAAACATTCATTGAAAAGTATGATTATTTTACTCAAATAGCTATATATTCCGAGATTTTAAGGCAGAATACAGGACTAGCTGAATATTTGGAGCCT
>CAYYWN010000075.1:0-8869 GCA_964474485.1 uncultured Clostridium sp.
AGGGTTTATCAAAATAATACATTTGGCAAATTCATAAAAAATCATTTTTTCATCTTTTTTCTTGATTTTCCAACCTTTGGAGGCAACATTAAGTACTAAGTACTCCTGTTCATTGAATCCTGCAATCCGTTCAATACATTCAGCTTCTGATTTCATAATTTTGTTTTTCTCCTTCTTTATTTTTTAAAAATGAATATTTAATATTCATTATTTAAAGCGATAATAAAATAATGTGATATATATTTATTTAAAGTAGAATGAAACATCTTTTTTATTAAAAAAATTCTTAAATCAAATATTTCTTAAATTATATATTTAAAATTTAGTTATGTCAAGAAAAAAACACAAAAAGCTATTTAAAATAGCAAAAAAAATCTAAACATAGAGTTTAGATTTTCAATACTTTTCCAGATTTTGAAACTAATAACAAAGAAGCAAATATTAGAGCATTGAAGGAACAAATAAAAAAGGCAAGAGAAAGTAGCAAAGGTATATTAGGAATTAATTTTTTATGTGCAATGAATGATTATAGTGAATTAGCAAAAGTAGCTGTAGAAGATGGTATAGATTTAATTATATCTGGGGCAGGGATTCCTACATCATTGCCTAAAATAGTGGAAGGGTCAAATTGTAAAATAGCACCTATAGTATCCTCTGCAAAGGCAGCTAATATTATATGCAGCTTATGGGATAAAAGATATAATAGAATACCAGATCTAATAGTTGTAGAGGGACCAAAGGCAGGAGGCCATTTAGGATTTTCATTAGAGGATTTAAAAATAATAAAAGAGGAGGACTTTGAAAATACATTAAGAGAAGTCATAAAAGTTATAAAACCTTTTGAAAGTAAATATAATAAACCTATACCTGTAGTTGCAGCAGGTGGAATTTTTGATGGGAGAGACATAGCAAGATTCATGAAACTAGGAGCATCAGGAGTTCAGATGGCTACTAGATTCGTAGCTACAGAAGAATGCGATGCAGATATAAGATATAAGAACACCTATGTAAATGCAAAAAAGGAAGATTTAGAAATTGTAGTTAGTCCTGTGGGAATGCCAGGAAGAGCTATAAAAAATGAGTTTGTTAGTAAAGTTATCAAAGAAGGAAAACAACCAATAAATAAATGTTATAAATGTTTAAAGCATTGCAATCCTAAAATTGCTCCTTATTGTATATCTAATGTATTAATAGAAGCAGTAAAGGGTAATATAGATAAAGGACTTATTTTTACAGGAGAAAATTGCACTAGAATAAATAAAATTGTTAAAGTTAAAGATTTAATTAATGAACTTTTGAGAGAAGCAGAGCTTAATTATATATAATTAGACATTATAAAATTTTCAAAGGTACTTTGAAAGTCAAAGTGTTTGAATGTCAAACCAAATGGAGAGATGAATAATGAATAAATCAATAAGCACAATTAATGAACTTTTAGTTGAAACTTTTAATGATATTTTAACCATAGAACAAAATGCTATTAATAGTGGGGACTTTAAGGATATTTCAGTTACAGAAGTACACACTATAGATGCCATAGGAATGTATGAACCTAGAACAATGACTGAGGTTGCAAAAGAGCTAGATATAACTGTGGGGACCTTGACTATAGCTATAAATAATTTAGTGAAAAAAGAATATGTAGAAAGAAAAAAATCAGAAGAAGATAGAAGATTAGTAATGATTCAGTTAACCAAAAAAGGAAAACTAGTATATAGGATTCATGAAAAGTTTCATTCTGATATGGTTAAAGCAACTATTGAAGGATTAACAAAAGAAGAAGAGGAAACATTAGTTAAATCCTTAGAAAATCTTAATCGCTTTTTTAGAGAAAAATATAACTTAAAAAACGGGAAAAAGAGGGAATAGCTATATGAGTGAGATAAAGATAATAGGTACGGGAAGTTATGTACCAAAGGGAATTACAACTAATGATGAATTATCAAGGTGGGTAGAAACTAGTGATGAATGGATTTCAAGTAGAACCGGAATAAAAGAAAGACGATTATCCATAGGAGAAAATACATCTGAATTAGCATCTAAAGCAGCAATAAAAGCTTTGGAAAATGCCAATATGAAACCAGAAGATATAGAATTAATTATTGTAGCTACTATTACAGGTGATAGTTTTACACCTTCTACAGCGTGTATGGTTCAAGAAAATATAGGTGCTTTTAATGCGGTTGCCTTTGATATTTCAGCAGCTTGTTCGGGTTTTATATTTGGACTAAATATGTCCTGTCAATTCATAAAAGGTGGACAAATGAAAAATGCACTTGTAATAGGATCAGAAGTTTTATCTAAAATAGTAGATTGGGAAGATCGTAATACCTGTGTATTATTTGGAGACGGTGCAGGTGCAGCTATTCTTAAAGCTTCAAAAGAACAAGGTATATTATATAATTATATAGGATCTGATGGGATTAATGGAAAGGAATCTTTAAATTGTACTGCTATGCAAGTAAGCAATCCTTATACAAAAATAGAAAAAAAAGAAGAAAGTTTTATAACTATGGATGGTAAAGAAGTCTTTAGGTTTGCAGTAAAAATCATACCTAAAAGCATAAATAAAATATTAGAAGATACTAATATTAGTTTGGATGATATAAAATACATAATTCCACATCAAGCAAATTTACGAATTGTGGAAGTTGCAGCGAAAAAGTTAAAAGTAGATATAGAAAGGTTTTACGTAAATCTAGATAAATATGGTAATACGTCAAGTGCAAGTATACCTATAGCATTAGATGAAATGAATAGAAAAGGCTTGCTTAAAAAAGGAGATAAAATAATACTTGTTGGGTTTGGTGGTGGACTTACCTGGGGATCAACCTTAATTCAATGGTAAAAAAATAATTTATTAAAAAAATGGAGGGCTTAATAATGATTTTTGAAAAAATAAGAAAAGTTACAGCTGAGGAATTAGGAATAGAAGAGGATACTATTAAAATGGATATGTCATTTCAAGATGATTTGGGTGCAGATTCTTTAGATCTTTTTCAAATAATAATGGAATTGGAAGAGGAATTCAATATACAAATAGAAGATGCAGAAGATATAGTAACCCTAGAAGATGCTGTGAGTTATGTTAAAAGCAAGATTGAACAATAAAGTTATTTTAGGAGGATCAAAATGTTAAGGTCTATATTTTGTAATATAGTTGGAATAAAATATCCTATAATACAGGGCGGAATGGCTTGGATTGCTGATAGCAGTTTAGTAGCAGCAGTATCAAATGCAGGAGGACTTGGAATAATAGCAGGAGCTAATGCGCCTGTAGATTATATAAGAAATGAAATAAGAAAGGTTAAAAGTCTTACAGATAGGCCTTTTGGAGTAAATATAATGCTTTTAAGTGATAATGCAGAAGAATTAGCTAAGGTTGTTTGTGAAGAAGGAGTTAAAGTAGTAACTACTGGTGCAGGTAATCCTGGAAAATATATGAGAATGTGGAAGGAACATAATATAAAAGTTATACCCGTAGTAGCATCTGTAGCATTAGCAAAAAGGATGGAAAGAAGCGGAGCTGATGCTATTGTAGCTGAAGGCTATGAAGCAGGGGGGCATGTAGGTGAACTTACAACTATGGCATTATTACCTCAAGTAGTAGACGCAGTGGATATACCCGTAATAGGTGCAGGGGGTATTGGTGATGGAAGAGGAGTTGCAGCAGCATTTATGCTTGGAGCAGATGGAATACAAGTAGGTACTAGATTCTTAGTTGCCAAAGAGTGTACAGTACATCAAAATTATAAAGATAAAATAATAAGTGCAAAAGACATAGATACAGTTGTTAGTGGTAGAACAACAGGACACCCTGTAAGAGTGTTAAAAAATAAACTTACAAGACAGTTTAAACTTCTAGAAAAAGAATGTGCACCCCTTGAAAAATATGAGGAGCTTGGCAGAGGAGCCCTTCCAAAAGCAGCAAAGGATGGAGATGTAGATTATGGTTCTGTAATGGCAGGACAAATAGCAGGACTTATAAATAAAGAGCAAAGCTGTAAAGAAATAATAGAAGAGATGTTTTCACATGCAGAAGAGACGATAAGTAGATTTAAATAAAGCGCGGAGGTATCTTTTATGAAAGTAGCATTTCTTTTTGCAGGTCAAGGGGCACAATATGTAGGTATGGGAAAAGAATTATATGAAAAGTATGATACTGCAAAGGAAGTATATATTAAAGCGGATTTGGCCTTGAATTTTAATATAAGCAATTTGTGCTTTGAAGGCCCAATAGAAAATCTTAACAAAACTAAATACACACAACCTGCAATACTTACTACGAGTATAGCCATATTAAAAGTTTTAGAGCAATTTGAAATAAAGGCTGATGAGGTTTCATGATTAAGCCTTGGAGAATATTCAGCTCATGTATATAGTGGAAGTTTAAACTTTGAGGATGCAGTAAAGCTTGTAAAAAAAAGAGGCGTATATATGCAAGAGGCTGTACCAGAAGGAGTAGGAACTATGGCAGCTATTTTAGGGCTAGAAGGTGAAGTCTTAAGACAAACATGTGTAGAGTGTAGTAGCTTTGGTATAGTTGAAGTGTCAAATTATAATTGTCCAGGACAGATTGTAATTGGTGGAGAAGTAGAGGCTGTAAAGAAGGCCGCTCAAAAGGCTATAGAAAAAGGAGCTAAAAGAGTCATCCCTCTTAAGGTTAGTGGCCCTTTTCATACATCTATGTTAAAGGAAGCTTCAGAAAAATTATTAAAAGAACTTGAAGACATTAAAGTTAATACTATGAATATTCCTGTATTAACAAATGTAATAGGGGCATATATAAACGAAAAAGAAGATATAAAAGAGTTTTTGGTAAAACAAGTAAGAAGTTCTGTTAGGTGGGAAGATACTATAAAAACCATGTTAAAAAATGGAGTAGATACCTTTGTAGAAATAGGACCTGGCAAGGCGCTTAGCGGATTTGTAAAGAAAATAGATAGAAAAGTAAATATAATGAATGTTGAAGATATAAGTTCTTTAGAAAAAACAATAGAATATTTTAAATCTTAATGGATTAGGAGGCAAGAGTATGCTTAAAGGAAAAACTGCTATAGTTACAGGAGCAAGTAGAGGCATAGGAAAATCAATAGCTCTTAAGCTTGCAACACAAGGGGTAAATATAGTTTTAAATTATAGAAACAATGTAGAAGCAGTACAAGAAGTAATTAAAGAAATAGAAGCAAAGGGTGTAAAAGCAATAGCAATAAAAGGTGATGTAAGTGATTTTAAAGAGGCAGAAAATATAATAAAAACTGCTACTGAAAGTTTTGGGTCTTTAGATATCTTAGTTAATAATGCGGGTATTACTAGAGATGGTTTAATTATGAGAATGAAAGAAGAAGATTTTGATAGTGTAATAGATGTGAATTTGAAGGGTGCTTTTAATTGTATAAGACATGCTAGTTTAGTTATGATGAAACAAAGAAGTGGCAAAATAATCAACATAGCTTCCGTGGTTGGAATAGTAGGAAATGCAGGTCAAGCTAACTATGCAGCATCTAAAGCTGGAATAATAGGAATTACTAAGTCAGTGGCAAGAGAATTAGCTGGCAGGGGTGTTAATGTAAATGCAGTAGCACCGGGATTTATAGAAACTGATATGACAGCTATTTTATCAGATAAGGTTAAAAATGTCATTGAAGAAGGTATTCCATTTAAAAGACAAGGCAAGGCTGAAGAAGTAGCCAATGTAGTAAGTTTTTTAGCTTCAGATATGGCAAGTTATATAACAGGACAGGTGATAAATGTGGATGGTGGAATGGTTATGTAATTTAAATGAATTTTATGTATTATAGAAACATTAATTTAGAATATAAAAAAGAGAAGGTGAAGTATATGAAAAGAGTAGTTATAACTGGTATGGGAGCAATAACACCTGTAGGCAATAATATTAAAGATTTTTGGGCTTCAATAAAAAAAGGCGAATGTGGAATAGATTTTATAAAAGCTTTTGATACTTCAAATTTTAAAGTTCAGTTAGCAGCAGAAGTTAAAAATTTTAAGCCTGAAGATTGTTTAGATGGAAAACAAGTAAAAAGAATGGATAGGTTTTGCCAGTTAGCAATGGTAGCCTCAAAAGAAGCAGTAGAAAATTCAAAATTGGATTTGGAAGATGTAGACAAAGAAAGATTAGGGGTTATAGTTGGATCTGGTATAGGTGGTATGAGTACTATAGAAGCTCAAGAGGAAAAACTGTTAAACAAGGGTCCGAGTAGAGTATCTCCAATGTTAATTCCTATGATCATAAGTAATATGGCAGCTGGAAATATATCTATTGAATATGGAGCAAAGGCTGTCTGTAATACAGTAGTAACAGCCTGTGCTTCAGGTACAAATGCTATAGGTGAAGCCTTCCATAGTATTCGATTAGGTATGGCAGATATTATAATAGCAGGGGGAACAGAGGCGGCTATAACACCATTATCAGTAGCGGGATTTATATCACTTACAGCTTTAACAAAAAGCCAAGATAAAAATAAAGCATCTATTCCATTTGATAAAAATAGAGATGGCTTTGTAATGGGAGAAGGAGCTGGTATGGTTGTACTTGAAACCCTTGAAAGTGCAGAAAAAAGAGGAGCAAGAATATATGCAGAAGTAGTAGGATATGGTACTACTTGTGATGCCTATCATATAACATCCCCAGCACCAAACGGAGAAGGTGCAGCTAGAGCTATAAAGATGGCATTAAAAGAAGGAAAGATAGAACCAGAACAGGTATCATACATAAATGCACATGGAACAAGTACACCATATAATGATAAATTTGAAACAGAAGCTATAAAATCGGTTTTTGGAGAAAAAGCTTATGAAATACCTGTAAGTTCAACTAAATCAATGACAGGACATTTGTTAGGTGCAGCAGGAGCTATAGAAGCAGTAATTTGTGTAAAAGCTATTGAAGACAGTTTTGTACCAGCGACTATAGGCTATACAGCACCTGATGAAGAATGTGATTTGGATTATGTACCGAATAATGGTAGAGAAAAAGAATTAGAGTATGTACTTTCTAATTCGCTAGGATTTGGAGGACATAATGCAGTGCTTCTATTTAAGAAATGGAGTGGGAGGTAATTAATATGGATTATTCAAAAATACAAGAGCTTATAAAGGCAGTAAGTGAATCTAGCTTAACTAGTTTTGAATTTAAGTGTGATGGAATACAGATAAATATGAAAAAAGAATGTGAAAAAATAGTGGTTAAAGAAAATGCACTCTTAGAAACATTAAAGGAAGATGCAAAGAAAATAGAAATTCAAAACTTTAAAGAAGAGGATAAAAGGGAAGATAAAACAAAGCCAGATATTGAAGAAAATTATAATGTAGTTAAATCACCTATTGTAGGAACATTTTATAAATCCTCTGGTCCAGAACAAGAGCCCTTTGTAAAGATTGGCCATAAGGTGAAAAAGGGAGAGGTACTTTGCATAGTAGAAGCTATGAAACTTATGAACGAAATTGAAAGTGAGTTTGAAGGTGAAGTAGTAGAAATACTTGCACAAGACGGTGAAATGGTAGAATACGGTGAGCCTTTGATTAAAATAAAATACAGTTTATGTATTAATGCATAAGCTGTATTTTATTTAAAAATAAGCAGTGTTTTATTATAATACTAATTAAAAAAGAAAATCACAAAATTAATAGTAAGGAGAGAAGAATGTTAGATATAAAGGAAATTCAAGAAATAATTCCTCATAGATATCCAATGTTACTTTTGGATAGAGTAGAGGAGCTAGAACCTGGTAAAAGAGTAGTAGCTATAAAAAATGTAACTATAAATGAACAATTTTTCCAAGGTCATTTCCCAGTAGAACCAGTAATGCCGGGAGTACTTATGATAGAAGCATTAGCTCAAGCAGGAGCTGTGGCCATTCTTTCAATGGAGGAATTTAAAGGTAAAATAGCATATTTTGCGGGAATAAATAAAGCTAAATTTAGAAAAAAAGTAGTACCAGGAGACACATTAAAATTAGAGGTGGAAATTACAAAATTAAAAGGTTCAGCAGGGATTGGAAAAGCAATTGCATATGTTGAAGGTAAAAAGGCAGTAGAAGCTGAACTTATGTTTATGATTGGATAAATCTGAGTTTTCATTTAAGAGGTGATTAAATGTTTAATAAAATATTAATAGCTAATCGTGGAGAAATTGCAGTAAGAATTATAAGAGCTTGCAGAGAAATGGGGATAAGAACAGTAGCTGTTTATTCAGATATAGATAAAGATGCGATTCATACCCAATTAGCAGATGAATCAGTTTGCATAGGATCTGCTAAAGCAAAAGATAGTTATTTAAATATGCAAAATATATTAAGTGCAGCGGTACTTAAAGGAGTTGAGGCTATTCATCCAGGCTTTGGTTTTTTATCTGAAAATAGTACATTTGCCCATATGTGTACAGATTGTAATATTAAATTTATAGGTCCAGATCCAGAGACTATAGAAGATGCAGGTAATAAATCTAGAGCAAGAGAAATTATGATAAATGCAGGAATACCTGTAATACCAGGCACAGAAGGTGTAGTAGAGACAGTAGAGGAGGCCTTAAAAGAAGCAAGGAAAATAGGTTATCCAGTAATGATAAAAGCATCTTCTGGTGGTGGTGGAAGAGGAATAAGAATAGTAAGAAAAGAAGAAGAAGTAAAGAAGGCATATGAAACAGCAAAAACAGAATCCAAGGCAGCCTTTGGAGATGACAGCTTATATATGGAAAAGTTCATAGAAAATCCTAAACATATAGAATTTCAAATATTAGGAGATAATTTTGGAACTATATTACATTTGGGCGAGAGAGATTGCTCGGTACAAAGAAAAAATCAGAAGGTTGTAGAAGAAGCACCGTCGGCTATAATTACAGATAGTATTA
>CAYYWN010000076.1:0-8703 GCA_964474485.1 uncultured Clostridium sp.
AGATCTTTTAGGTAGCTTATGTGATTTAATAAGTGGTAGTGGAGATAAGGGTACACCTGTAGTTTTAGTTCAAGGCTATTTTGATAATTACGCTACAGAATATTAAAATATTGTAAATTACCTTTAAAAATTCAATAATTATAAATATAGTTTAAGAGTAAAATAAAAGATATAATAAGGGTATAATGATATAAAACAACTCTATAAACTATAAGGGAGGTAATATTATGGCAGATATAAAATATGAGATAAAAGAAAATATAGGAAGCATTTCTGAATCATCAAAAGGTTGGAAAAAGGAATTAAATCTGATAAGTTGGAATGGAAATGCACCTAAATATGACATAAGAGAATGGGATCCTGACCATAAAAAGATGGGTAAAGGGATAACTCTTAATAAAGAAGAATTAAAAGCAATTAAAGAGATGTTAAACAATATAGATTTATAATTTTGTTATGAAATAAGGTGCTTTTGTGAAGAAATGTTTAAGGACTTTAACCATATTAACCATGAAAATCCCTAAAGATTTGAACATGTAACAAAATAAATTAAATAAAATATCCTCAGTATTAAGTTTTTTAATAATACTGAGGATATTTTAAATTATATTTAATAAAGGGGAATGTAAAATAATAAATTATTTTAATATAGTTAGTAGAAAGGGGGACTCACTAATAACTATATATTAAAGGGGTCTTTATTAATTACTGTAATTTTATTATAATATTATTTTGTGACGATTATGTGTCAGTAATAAATAATATCTGTTAACAATTAAATCTATGAAAATCAAAACTTATATGATATACTAAAATATAAAAATTAAATTCATAAATCATATGATAAATAAAAAATTAGAATAAATTAGTAATTAATTTAAGATTATTTAAAAGATAAATCATCCATACTATTATTGAAGAAAAATAAATTTAAGTAGGGGTGAAAGCTATGAAGAAAAAAGAAAAACGAGAGTGGAGTAAAGAAAATTATTTAGCCAATGGACATAAAACTCAAAATCAATGGGCTAAAAATAAGCTTGCAACTACAGTAGAAGAGCCGGGAATTAATGAGAGTGGATTAGAAGCTAAAAGAAGAGGGTATTAGTATATATAAACCTATACTTTTAGTAGTATTTAAAATTAAAATTATCTAAAAGAATTTTATTAGATTAAATAGAAGGTAAAGAAGTACCAAGCAAAAGTTTTTTTGCTTGGTACTTTTTTTGTAAGAAAGTCTTAATGATTACGAACAGGTACTTGTAAGATTTTATCTATATAATTAAACTAGAGCAGAAATAAAGGGAGATGGTATAATATTTTATAAGGTGTTTGAAAAGAGTACTAGATAAAGAAGTAAAACTTAGAATGCCTAAGTATCAAAAGGGGGCAATTTAATGGAACAATATAATATATTAGTGGTAGACGATGAGAAGGAAATAGTTGATGCTATAGATATATATCTTACTCATGAGGGGTTTAAAGTTTTAAAAGCTTATGATGGATTAGAAGCACTAGAAATTTTAAGTGAAGAGGAGATCCATTTAATAGTAATGGATATTATGATGCCTAAAATGGATGGCATGAGGGCTACAATGAAGATAAGAGAGAAAAAGAGTATTCCTATAATAATGCTTTCTGCAAAGTCAGAAGATACAGATAAAATTCTTGGACTTAATATGGGAGCTGACGATTATATAACAAAACCTTTTAATCCATTAGAACTTATAGCAAGGGTGAAGTCACAGCTTAGAAGATATGTGAATCTTGGAAATTATAAAGGTACTACTGATGAAATAATAACAGCAGGAGCTTTATCTCTAAACGATCTTACTAAAGAATTAACTGTAGATGGTGAGTTAGTTAAGATAACGCCTTTAGAATACAAGATATTAAAATTACTTATGACATACAAAGGAAGAGTATTTTCTATTGATGAAATATACGAAAAGGTGTGGAATGAACCATCTTATAACACAGACACGGTAACAGTTCATATAAGAAGGATAAGAGAAAAAATAGAAATAAATCCAAGTGATCCAAGATATTTAAAGGTGGTGTGGGGCATTGGCTACAAAATTGAAAAGTAGTAAGATATTAAGATTTATATCTGTTGTGGCTTTAACAGTTAGCCTAATTTTATTAGCATTCATGTGTATATATATATTAAAAAATTATGACGATGTAAAAAGTGAGAATTTTTATGAGACAACTAAATTTAAAAATTCACTTAATGACTTAAATTATGCAGTTATAGATAGTTTCACTATATATAAGAATGAGGAAGAAGTAAGGAATCCTATAAATTTACAAGAAAAATATGTGGATATAAATCTTAAAAAGAATTTACAAGAGTATGAAAATGCTATTAGAAGGATAGAGAGTTCATATGAATATAAGATAAATAGTGCAAAGGTCTATGAAAGTAAAGATGAATTGCAAGCTATTTTAAGTAATAAAGAAAAAGATATAGAAAAGGCTAAAAAAGATATTTTAAAAACAGAAGAAGAAATAAGAAAAGATATGTTAGATGTAAGGATAGAGGAATATAATAATAAATTAAATGTCATTAATAGATTTCCAAATATAAAATATATTATAGAAGATAATAGTGGAGATAGACTTAACACTAATATAGAAGATGATCTAAATGAGGAAACTATTAGTAATTTAAAAAATGATAGTGATTTTTATTTAATTTTAAATATAGAAAATAAGAAGAATGTATTTGAAAGTGCAGACTCTAATTTTACTAAAGAACAGTTAAAAAGTATCATTAATAATGATAGTTTCAATTATAGAAATACAGAAAATAAAAATTTAAAAATCTCTTATTTTGTACCAAGAGATTTCATCTATGAAGATGAGATAAGGTTCGCAAAAGAAGGCTATAATAATTTAAAATCAAAAGCATTGGTTGAAAAAGCTATTCTTTTATCAGGAGTTCTTATTATCTTATCAATTTTAGCTTTAATCTATTTAAATATGCACAGAAAAAATAGGAATAAAGATAAAAGCATTCTTGAAAGAATATATAGTAAGATATATATTGAATTTCAATTTATAATGTTGTGTATAGGATTAATTTCAATTATTAGTATGGCTTATGAGTCCTTAAGACAACCAGAGTATACAGTATTTTTAGGAATAGCTATGATAGGTATGTATTATTTAATGGCCTTTACTTATGGAAGCATAATTGAAGTAAAAGAATTAGGGATTAAAGAGCTTCTTCGAAGGAAAAGTTTAATATATAAGATGATAAACGGATTAAATAAAATAGTAAAGGGTACAGTAGAAGAGGCATTTCTTATAAAATCTACAGCAATTAAGATAGCAATATTTTTAATTCTAACATTTATATTTATGATATCAATGTTGTCTTTGCGTGGATCCAGTGATTTTGTAGCATTAATTTTAGTGATATATATACTGACCTATATAATTTCAGTTATATTATATATAGTAAAATCCGCAAATTATCTAAACAGGATAGTAGTTGGCAGTTCTAAAATCGCTAATGGAGATTTAAATTATGTTATTGATGAAGGTGGCAAGGGAATTTTAAAAGACCTTTCTCATAATATAAACAATATGAAGATTGGACTTAAAGAGTCTATTGATAGTGAGGTAAAAAGTGAAAGGATGAAGACAGAACTTATAACTAATGTGTCTCACGATTTAAAGACTCCTCTAACTTCTATAATAACCTATGTAGATTTAATTAAAAATGAGGATTTAACTAAAGAGGAAAGAATGGATTATATAAAGATTTTAGAAAGAAAGTCTGAAAGGCTTAAGATTCTTATAGAAGATCTTTTTGAAGCATCAAAGGCTGCTAGCGGAGAGGTAGAGCTTAATATAGAAAAGGTTGATATAACATCACTTTTAAAACAAGCTTTAGCAGAATTTGAGGAGAAAATAAAGGAAAGTTCTTTAGATTTTAAGATTAACCTACCTAAAGAAAAGTTATATATAATGGTAGATGGTAAAAAGACCTGGAGGATATTAGAAAATCAAATCAGTAACATATTAAAATATTCTTTAGAAAATACAAGAGTCTATATTAATATAGAAGAGATAGAAAATAGGGCAGTTATAACTATGAAAAATATATCAGCCTTTGAAATAGACTTTAATAAGGATGAAATATTAGAAAGATTTAAAAGAGGAGACAAATCTAGAAATACTGAAGGATCTGGACTGGGCCTTGCTATTTCAAATAATTTAACAAAGCTTCAAGGTGGAGATTTTAAGGTAAGTGTAGATGGAGACCTATTTAAGGTGATTATAGAATTCCTTAAGGTTCAATAGATTTAAGGTAAGAGTTCAGGTTCCATTATTAATATTTTTTTATAAATGAACTGCATCTAAAGATAAGAATCACTTGATAATGAAGTATTTGTATATTAGTAAAAAGAGGAGAAGGTTCTCCTCTTTTTGCATTACTTATTTTTATCACCACATCAATTCAATTAGAATTATTATTTTAATAATGATAAAAGATCCCTGTTAAAAATCAAAGATATAATTATTATTTGAATAAAAATAATAAAAGGTATTCCATATTTAAACTTAGAATGTTTGGTTTTATGTCTAAATGTTTTCATGCCTAAATAAGAACCAGGACTACCTCCAAAAGCAGCTACAAGAATTAAAGTTCTTTCTTTTATTCGCCACTGAGCTTTTTTAGATCTTGATTTATCTATATACATAGATAAAAGTCCTAAAATATTTAAAAGTATAAAATAAAGTAAAATAAATTTATAAATAATAATCAGCCCCATATCATAATTTTTTTAGTATACTTAATTAATTATAGCATTAGTTAAAAAAATAATATAAAAAATATAAACCGTTATAATAGTTTATTTAAGCTTAACTTAAATATTAATAATACTTAAAGAAAAGGTGATTTAACAATTAAAACAGGAAAAAAGTATCTTTATTGACACAATATATAGTGTGTGATAAGATTTTATTAACTAGATATTGAATTATATAGGTGGCTATAAATATTGTAGCTTAAAAGGGAATTAGGTTAAAATCCTAAACGGTCTCGCCGCTGTACTGGGGAGAGTTTTGCCATTACCACTGATTTATCGGGAAGGGGCAAATATTGATGATCCAAAGTCAGAAGACCTGCCTATATTTTAATCACTGTTTACTCTACGAAGTATAGAGGTGTGAAGTAGTTAAAAGTTATATTTTAGCTGTTATCTTTCTGCCTATATTTGCAGAAGGATTTTTTTAATTTAATTCTATTGATTTAAATTAAAAATTGTTTTATGATAGAAAAGTTATTGTTTAAAAAGGCAACAAAGGTTTTTATGGAAGGAAGTAATGTTTATGATTACAAAGATTAGAAAAAGAGATGGTAGAGAAGTAGCTTTCAATATGGAGAAGATTGCAAATGCCATGCTTAAGGCCACTAAATCTATAAATGAATATGATTATGATATAGCTTTTGATTTAGCTAAAGACGTGGCAAATTCATTAGAAGAGAATGAAGAGGATATACCAACTGTTGAAGATATACAAGATATGGTTGAAAAAGTTCTTATAGGAAATGAATATGCAAAAACTGCAAAAGCTTATATATTGTATAGAGCTGAAAGAACAAGAGTTAGAGAAATGAATACAAGGCTTATGAAAGTATACGAAGATTTAACATTTAAAGAAGCAAAAGATAATGACATAAAGCGTGAAAATGCTAATATAGATGGAAATACCGCTATGGGAACTATGCTTAAATATGGTTCAGAAGGTGCTAAGGAATTTTATGAAATGTTTGTTTTAAATCCTAAGCATACAAGAGCTCATAAAGATGGAGATATTCACATACATGACTTAGACTTTTTAACACTTACTACTACTTGTTGCCAAATAGATATTGTTAAGTTATTTAAAGGTGGATTTAGTACAGGACATGGATATTTAAGAGAACCTAAAGATATTCAAAGTTATTCTGCTTTAGCCTGTATTGCTATCCAATCTAATCAAAATGATCAGCATGGAGGTCAAAGTATTCCAAATTTTGATTATGGGTTATCTTTAGGTGTAAGAAAGACTTATGCTAAGCTTTATAGAAAAAATATTGTAAATGCTTTAGAACTATTAACAGAAAAAGAAGATATATTAGATTTTACTGATAATACATTCCAAGAAATCAAAGAAACTTATGATCTTATGCCTTCGCTAGAAAATGATGAAAGATATATAAAAATTGAAAAAGAATATTTAGGTAAATATTTAGATGATAATTTTATAGTCAAAAAGGTTCAAGACTTCGCTAAAAGGAAGGCAAACTCTGAGACGGATAGAAGCACATATCAAGCTATGGAGGCCTTTATACATAATTTAAATACCATGCATAGCCGTGCAGGAGCGCAAGTTCCTTTCAGCTCTGTAAACTATGGTACTGATACTTCAGCAGAAGGGAGAATGGTAGTGAAAAACCTTCTTTTGGCTACTGAAAGTGGACTTGGAAATGGAGAAACTCCTATATTTCCTATTCAAATATTTAAAGTAAAAGAGGGAATAAATTATAATGAAGGAGATCCTAATTATGATTTATTTAAACTTTCTTTTAGGGTTAGTGCTAAAAGATTATTTCCTAACTATTCATTTATAGATGCTCCTTTTAATCTTAAATATTATAAAGAAGGAAATCCTAATACAGAGATAGCATATATGGGATGTAGAACAAGGGTTATGAGTAATATACATGATAAATCAAAGGAAGTGGTTTGTGGAAGAGGTAATCTTAGTTTTACCACTATAAATCTTCCAAGAATAGCTTTAAAAAGCAATAAAAATATAGAAAGGTTTTTTAATGAGCTTGATAAAGAAATGAATATTGTTATAGAACAATTAAAAGAGAGATTTGAGATCCAGTCAAAGAAAAAGGTTAAAAACTTTCCTTTTCTTATGGGACAGGGTGTTTGGTTAGACTCAGATCAACTATCCTGGGAGGATGAAGTAGGAGAGGTGCTTAAGCATGGAACTTTATCAGCAGGATTTATAGGACTTGGTGAATGCCTTAAAGCATTGACTGGAAGCCATCATGGAGAGTCGAAGGAATCCCAAAAGCTAGGACTCGAAATTATTTCATATATGAGAAGGACTATGGATGCTGCAACAGAAAGATATAAGCTTAACTTTTCTCTTATAGGAACCCCAGCTGAAGGTACAGCTGGACGTTTTGTAAAGTTAGATAGAGAAATATTCGGATCCATTGAAGGAGTTACTAATAAAGATTACTATACTAATAGCTTTCATGTTCCAGTTTACCATGAGATAGGCGCCTTTAATAAGATAAAAATTGAGGCACCTTATCACGAACTTACAAATGCAGGACATATAACTTATGTAGAGTTAGATGGTGATCCAAGTCAAAACCTTCAGGCCTTTGAAAAGGTAGTTAGAACTATGAAAGAGTGTGGTGTAGGATATGGCTCTATAAATCACCCTTTAGATAGAGATCCAGTATGTGGGTATTCAGGTATAATAAGGGATCAGTGCCCGGGATGTGGTAGAAAAGAAGATGAGGTGAAATTCCAGCGTATTCGTAGAATAACAGGATATCTTGTAGGTACTTTAGATAGATTTAATGATGCAAAAAAAGCAGAAGAAAAAGACAGAGTTAAGCATTTATAAAGGAATTAACAAACTTATTTTATAGGGGGATTCTATATGGCTACTAAATTAAGGGTTGCAGGCATAGTAAAAGAATCTATTGTAGATGGCCCAGGAATAAGACTTGTAGTGTTTGCTCAAGGTTGCGCACATAATTGTGATGGGTGTCACAATCCACATACTCATTCATTTAATGAAGGAAATCTTATAGACATAGAGGAAATATTAAATGAAATAAAAAGCAATCCTCTTTTAGATGGAATAACATTAAGTGGAGGAGAACCTTTTGAACAGGCAAATGCCTTTGCAGAACTTTCAAAGAAGGCTAAAAAAGAAGGCTATAATATAATTTCATATACAGGATATACTTATGAACATATATTAAGTCATAGTGATGAAAAAAATAAGTGGTTAAAATTTCTAGAGGAAATAGATATACTTATAGATGGAAGATTTGAATTGTCTAGAAAAAATATGCTATTAAAATATAGAGGATCAGAGAATCAACGTATAATAGATGTTAAAAAGACTTTTCAGAAAAATAGCATACAAATAACGGATATTTAAACTAAAATTATAAATCTTTGATTAAAAAGTGGAACATCATAGATTTTTAGATTGTCTACATATAATTAATTTTGAGTAAATATATATGTAGACAATCTATATGAATATTGATATAATATTTTACGTAATATCTTAAAAGTATTTTAAAGATAATATAGCCTGTCAAAGACAGGAGAGTACTTAATTTTTTTAGATAGATAGAATAGAATATTTTAAGTTGTTTGATGAAGTCTATAATAGAGTTCTTAAATGCAAGTGTTGAAAATCCACTTTGAAAAAACTCAAAGGGGATTTTATTTTTTTGTGTAAATTTATATTATAAGGAGAGTTTTAATGAGTAATAAAAGATTTAAAGAATTATTTTCTGACAGGAGGTTTTACAAGAGTACTTTTATATTAGCAATGCCTATAGTGCTTCAGTATCTTATTGCATCATCTATAAATATGCTAGATACCGTTATGATTGGTAAAGTGGGTGAAATTGAGCTTGCTTCAGTAGGT
>CAYYWN010000077.1:0-8666 GCA_964474485.1 uncultured Clostridium sp.
GAATAAAATCTAAAAAATATCCTTGGAATTTATGATTCCTAAGAATATTTTCTTGAATAACTATTTGTAAAAGTTAGTTATTCAACAACCTATACATTATAAATAAACTAAATACCTTTATGGACTTTTTGGCCAATAAGGTTACTATCATTAATACTCTTATTTGGTCATATGTACTTGTTACCTTATTGATATCTGTAGGTATTTACTTGTCATTTAAAACAAAATTTGTTCAAGTTAGATTTTTTAAGAAGATCTTTAGACTTTTAAAATCTAGTAATTCTAAAAATCAAGATGATATTTCCTCTTTCCAGGGCTTTTGTATAGATACTGCTTCAAGGGTTAGAACTGGTAATATCGCAGGCGTTGCAATGGCTATTGTAGCTGGTGGACCTGGTACGGTACTTTGGATGTGGCTCATAGCTCTTATATGTGGCGCTTCGAGTTTTGTAGAAAGTATCTTAGCTCAAATTTACACGAGTAAAAATAATGATAGTAACTATCTTGACGATCCTGCTTATTATATAGAAAAAGATCTTGAAATGCGTTCTCTTGGCATTTTAACAACTATATGCTTTGGTCTTGTATTTAATGCAGTACAATCCAATACTACTACTCTGTCATTTATTAACGTCTTTGGGATACCCCCTATATTAATGGGACTTATTTTATCTATTTTAACTACTTCTGTAATATTTGGAGGAGTTAAACGAATTGCAAAGGTTTCTGAAGTAATAGTTACTATCTTTGCAACGACCTACATTCTAGTTACTATTTTTGTAATACTAATTAACTTTAAGTCTTTACTAAATATTTTCAAACTAATATTTGAAGATGCTTTTGGTATTAAACAGCTAACTGCTGATGGACTTGGTTTTACAATAATGCAAGGCATAAAAGGAAATTATTATTATTATTATGGGCAAACTAATATAAAGTTTATAAGCAGTAATAAGGTTATACTTACTATTTTTAGGATGTTTGTTGTACTTACTGTTTTTGCAGATTCTTTAGTCTCTATAGACCTAGTTTAGAATCTTGCTGACTTATTTATGGCCTTAATGGCAACCGTAAACTTATTTACTATGGTACTACTTAGTAAGTATACCTTTGCTGTACTTGAAGATTATACATTATAAAAAAATCAAATAAACACCCTATGTTTAGAGATTCTTCAATTCCTGAACTTAAAAATACAGAAGCTTGGGATGACAATTCAAATAATTAAACACATAAAAAAAAGAGTGTTCCTAATCCGGAGCACTCTTTTACTTTTAAGATTAAATAAACTTATAAATCTTCTATTCTTTGTTTTACTATTAATTAATAGTAAAAAACTTATTAATTCCCTAGAATATTTTACAGCCACAACAACCTATAATTATTAGAATTAGCTATCTACAATATATTTATTATAAATTTGGTTTATCAATCATCTAATTACTAAACTTATTCTAATGTTGTAGTAGAAAAATATTCCTTGGTATGTCTTTTAACCTGTGGTGACAGTATCACTAAAGCTATTAGATTAGGAATTACAAGTAGCCCTAAAGCACAATCCTGGATAAGCCATACTAAATTTATACTGCTTAGTGTCCCGAATATAGTAAATAAAGGAAACACATACTTAAATTTATCCGCTATATTGGCATTAAACACATAACTAATACCAACATATCCAAAGTACCACTGACTGATAAGAGTACTAGTAGAAAATAAAATTAAACTTAATGATACGACATATTTAAATATTGGATGTATAGTCGCAAAGGCGTTTATAGCTAGAGATGATGCTGGCTTACCACTAGTTAAAACTCCTGTGCAAGCTAAAAGTAATGCTGTTATTGTACATACAACAAAGGTATCAATAAAGACTTCTGTAACTCCAAATATAGCTTGCTCTACTGGATGTTTTACATTGGCTGCTGAGTGTATTACTGGAGCTGAACCTTCTCCTGCTTCATTTGAATAAAGACCTCTTGCAACTCCAAATCTCATTGCCTCTTTAATAGTAAATCCAGCCACTCCACCTACTCCGGCTTTAAAAGTAAATGCGCTAATAAATATATTTTTAAACACTAATGGAATAATTTTAAAATTCATTATTATAATTATTATTCCACCAAGTACATAAATAGCTGCCATAACGGGAACAATATTTTGTGCAAAATTAGCAACTCTTTTAAGTCCTCCTGATATAACTATAAATACACAAATCATCAATACTAATGCTGTAACTTTTGTAGATACATTAAATGTATTTTTCATAACTCCTGAAATGGTATTAGATTGAATAAAGTTTCCTCCAATTATTTGTATCGTCATAAAAATGGCCGTGAGTGTGGCAAGGAAAGGCATATGAAGTCCCTTTCCTATATAATACATAGGCCCTCCAAGGAACTCTCCTTTCTCATTTTTCTCACGATACACCATTCCTAGAAGAATTTCTGCATATTTTGTTGCCATTCCAAAAAATGCTGCTACCCACATCCAAAATATAGCTCCAAGGCCTCCTGATACAAGCGCCGTAGAAACCCCAACTATATTTCCGCTTCCAACGCAGCTTGCAAGAGCTGTACATAGAGCTTGAAAAGATGTTATAGATGAATCCTCTTTATTTTCTTTTTTCTTAGACCTTGTCATTAACGGCTTTATAAGGGTTGTTTTTATAATGTAAGGGAAATATCTAACTTGGATAAAACCAGTAATTACTGTGTAAAGTATACCTACTCCTATTAGTACATATAATAACCAGTTTCCCCATAGCCTCCCCGATAGATTGTAAAATATTCCTTCTAATCTTTCCATTGTAGTCCTCCCTTGTAGCTTATACCGTATCTTAAACTTTCTCGAAAAAATAACTAGTCAATATCTATATACTCTTGGACTGTTATTTTTTCAAAGGCTCATTATCTAAAAATATTGGATTACTCCAAGCCATTTTTCCATATTTATCTACACATTCTATTCTAATATAAGTTTCATTACCCTTTAATTTAAATTCTGCTTTTTTAACAGAATCCTCGCATGGCTTACCCCAATAACTAAATCCACCGTTTATTGCATTTCCAGACATAAAGTTTATGTGATTTACAGGTGAACACTCAACATAAACTACCCCATCTTCTACCTTAAGACTATATATTTTGGGACCTGATGTAGAATAATATTCTCCCTTTATTATAGCACCTATTATATTGTCATGAGTAAGAGACTGTGCATTTACCATTATCCAACCACCAAAGGAGTCATCTAGGAACTCTTCATTATGATTATCATCAGAAGCAAATGCTAAAACTCGATTACCATGCCTTAACATAGTATCCCAGTGAGTAGTGTCATATCCTGTGTTACTTTCAAGTACTGTACCATAATTAAATATCTCTAAAGCACAAAGCCCCTTTGTATGTATGAAATCTTCTTCTTCAACTCTAGACCATAGAGGATGATTATAAGTAGAAATACATCCTTTTCTAGCAAGTAAGTCTGTCATATCCTGTGCTGTTTTAGCTCCTTGAAACTGTGGTAAAGGAAGATGTTCCATGTGCTGAAATAATGATTCCTCAGCATTATCTTGCATCTTTAAAGTTCCAAGAATACCATGCAAATGATGTATTTTTGTTCGTATTCCTTTATCATCATATAACACACTTGAAGCCTCTATTCCAGGTAATATTATAAAGTTTTCCTGATCAAATTCACTTCTAAAGTCGGTAAATATGTCATGTTCACTAAAGCATAAAAAAGAATACCCTTTACTTTTATATAATGAAACAGATTCCTTTGGTGTTAATTTACCATCTGATACTACGGTATGGCTGTGAAGATTTCCCTTGTACCAATTGTTATCTTCTTTAAAACATTTAATATTCATAATCTTTATATTCCTCCTTAAAGTTAAATATCTACTATGTTTATTAATTTATATATACAATTTGTATTTATGTATCTTATGCTTATTTAAGTAATATTATTGAATATATCTATGGACAACTATAACCTGTAGCAATAACCACAGGTTATAGATATTAATATCCATAAATACATGTATCTTATATTTTTTTTAAATAATTCGTAGCTTTTACTTATGGTCTCTATTACGCGTTTTCCAAAGCTTGCCTCTTTTTTATAATTTTCACTAAGTAAGAACTTATAGTGAGTCCCATAACTGCAAATCCTATCATAGTTAAAAATACATTTTTGTATCCCGCCATACCTGGATTCTTATCTAACATACTTCCATAAAGTGTGAAAGCAAAAGCAGATGGAAAATAACCGATAAGTGAACCAATGGACATTGCAGCTCCACTAATTTCTCTTGGAACCTTAATTTCATCCATTGGAGCAAAGAACACTGCTCTCATTGTGAAGATTATGGCACCAAATCCTAGAGTGCAGGCCATTCCTACATATACGTTCATTGATTCATGAGGTAGACATACAAATATGGACATGGATATGATTACTATAACAAATGCAAATCTTATGTACTTTGCAGAAGATTTAAATACCTTATCTGCTAATAATCCTCCTACAGGACCTCCTATCATCTTAAGACCATATTGATTTATTATTCCATAAGCACCTACCAAGGTAAGTGGCAATGCATATATTTCTTGTAAGAATGGAATAAAATATGTTAGTCCACAGTATACACAATATACTGAGAATATATTAAATGCTACAACCCATATATCCAAAGTCTTTATAGCCTTCATAGTACCTTCAAAAGCTATAGCACTTCTTCCAACCTTTTCACCATTTTTATTAACTTCTTTAATTTCATCATGAGGTACTGCAAAGTATGATATTATTCCTACTATAATTACAACTACTGAGAAAAATATTATAGCTGCTTTTAATCCTGCTGCATTAGCACCCGCAAAGGAAAATATCGCCAGAGCTGAAAATGCTACTACTGTATCAACTACTCCCCGGCCAGCCTCAAGAAATCCAAATATTCTTCCTTGTTCACTTTCCCTTCCTGTAAGTCTTACTGCCTTTAGTAGACCCGGCCAATAAACAACTTCAGCAAATATTGCAAGTATACCAAAAGCAAGAAGCACTCCTGCAAATGGTGGGAATGTTGCAAGGTAGAACCCAACCACTCCTACACCTACCAAAGATGATGATATCATATACTTTTTTGAAAATCTGTCCGATAAATATATAGAAAAAATAAGTCCTATTGTTTGAACGATACCATAAACCGATAACGCAAGTCCAATTTGAGTATGTGTAAGTCCCATATATTGTTGCATTGGAACATAAAATGCATCCTTAAGAGAACTAAGTTTAAATATAGTTCCTCCTCCAAGAACAAGAATTGCAAATGTGACCCATCTGTTCGCTACATATTTAGTTTGTTTTTCCAACATATAAATATCCTCCTAACATAATTTGTGAAGTTATTATAAACATCCCTTAATATACTATTTGAATCTTTATCAAACCTCTCTATAAATTAATTATATTATTATTTGATTACGATTACAAGTAAAACTTTGTGATTTTCTTCACCTTCTCTTGTTTTATTCTCATTTTATGTTTTTTTGATGTTAATTTATTCCGATTCACGGTCACACTTCCCTTATTTAATCATGTATTACCACAGCAACGAACTTATTCAACTTTAACTAAAATAAAGCACAATAAAACACAATCTTTCAAAACACAATCTTACTATTTCTGAATTTATGTAGCTTTTATTCTAAAGTTGCTATATAATCTAATCATAAATATGCAGAAATTTGGTAGGTGTAATTTATGTTAGCTGAACAACGTTATATTAAAATCATGGAAAAACTAAGCAATGAAGAGATAGTTAAAACATCACAGCTCAAAGTCGAACTTAACGCTTCTTCTGAAACTATCAGAAAAGATCTGGCGTATCTTGAAAAAACAGGTCATCTCGTAAGAGTACATGGTGGAGCCATGATTAAAACTCCTACTGCCAAAGCTAAACAAGAAGATTTTGTATCCTTTGGAGTTAGACAGTCACAAAATACTGACATGAAAATGTCCATTGCCCTTGCTGCTACAAGCTTAATTAAAGAAGGTCAGTCAATTGCATTAGATTCAGGAACTACTTCCTTTGAAGTAGCAAAAATCTTAAAGCAAAAATTTAACAACCTTACTATAATAACGAATTCTCTAATGAATGCTATAGAACTTGTGGATAAGCCTGGATTTACAATTATCACCACTGGCGGTATTTTAACTCCTGATGAGCACTCATTTATTTCTGACTTTGCAACCCTTATTCTTGATCATGTAAATATAGATACAATGTTTTTAACTACCTGTGGTGTTTCCTTAAAGAATGGTGTAACTGATCAACGCATAGATGAAGTTAAAATACATAATAAGATGATGCAAGCTTCTAAACAGGTTATAGTACTAGCAGATAGCACTAAATTTGAAGAAGTTTCTTTAATACGTGTCTGTGATCTTAAGGACATATCTGTAATCGTTACAGATAAAAATATTGACAGCACCTTAGCTTATAATTATAAGAAGCAAGGACATAATATTATAGTAGCTAACTCCCTATAGGTTAAGTTACCGTTGCTATAGCTTAGATAATAATATGATAGTTCAAAAAAGATAATGGTAATAGTAAAAATGAATATTCAAAAAATGTTATAGAAATCAACATTCCAGGATATATTTCTAAACAAGTGAAAAGCCCTGATGCTATAAAGGTCAGTGCAAAACCCGTATCAAATATAACTAATAGGATATTACTACTAGTATCAGAATTACATAATGAGAAATACACATTATTCCATAAAACTTTTAATATGTGTAAATTACGAAACCTTAATTTCTATTCCCTTTTTATCTAGATCTGCTACTATTACCTTAGTTGGACACTTATCATAACATACCCTACATTGAGTACATTTTTCATAATCAATTAAAGCTATACTAGAAGTTAAAAAAACAGCTTTAGAATGACAATTTTTTCACATATCTTACATCCTATGCATCCTAATTCACAATTTTGTTTTTAACTGGAACCGTAAATTCCTTTGGATATATGTTTATGCAAGCTCCACAGTTTGTACAACTATCTTCATTAATAACAACTATCCCGTTAATTATTTCTATAGCGTCAAAAAGAAACTTATTTACTCCATATTCATTTATATCCGTAATGACTATTTTATCTATGCCCGCAGTTCCACCATTTTGTTTAACTTATATGATTTCTCTTTATGGATTAACCATGCAAAGGAAGGTCTCGCCAGTTCCAGACTATACTATTAATATATGTCATCTCCCTTATACAGGGGAATTCTTCAATGTTGCATTTCAAGTTCTTCACATCTTCTATAGCCTTCGCCTATTTTCTCAAGGCTCGGTATTCCCTCTACTTCATTATTAAATGAAGTGCCACTTAACGATAAGGCAGAGTTCATTTTATATTACAGCCTGTATTATTGTTAGCACTCTTACGAGCTACATTATCCTCACGCTTCATAGCCAGTATTTCTACTGCGCATGGTGATTAACTACAAGGCTCCTTGACGATTACCTTGACCAGACTTGCACCAGCAAGCATAGTCCAGCTTAGCTGGACACACATAAAATAGTTTCCCACTTTTATTTGATTCAAACTCCATAAAGAATTATTATTGATAATGTTGTATTTAAATGTTATAATTTATTAACAAAAATTTAATAAGAGGTGATTTCATGTTAAAAGAGTTTAAAGAGTTTGCTATGAAAGGCAATGTAACTGATCTTGCTATAGGTGTAATTATTGGTGCTGCCTTTGGTAAAATAGTTAATTCATTAGTAGCTGATATAATAATGCCTATACTAGGACTTGTTATAGGTGGCGTTAACTTTACTGACCTAAAGGTTGTTTTACGCCAATCTGCTGATCCAACAAAAATATTGACCCTTAATTACGGTCAATTTATTCAAAATATTTTTGATTTCCTTATTATAGCTTTTTCTATTTTCTTAGTAATTAAGTTAATTAATAAATTCAAAAGAAAAGAAGAGGTTCAAGAAGAAATTAAAGAAGAACTTCCAACAAATGAAGAGGTTTTGCTTACTCAAATTAGAGATCTTTTAAGCAAAGATGTAACTAAAGAAATTTTATAATTGTAATTTATAAAATTTAAGATAAAAAACCTATAGGATATACAATTAAAAGTCTATCCTATAGGTTTTTATTAATTACTTATATTAAACCTATATCTTTTCTATAATACATATCTTTAAAACTTATTTTATTTACTTCCTTATAACAACGCTTTATGCTATCTTCTAAATTATTTCCTAGTGTTACTAAGGAAATAACTCTTCCACCTGAAGTCTTTAACTCTTTTCCTTCTAATGTCCCACCTGATATAAATACATTCCCATCTATATTTTTATCTAAAGTTATATTAAACCCAACATTATATTTACCTGGGTATCCTAAAGATGCAATCACTAATGCACAACTACTTTTATCTTCCCACCTAATTTCAAAATCCTTAAGTTTGCCACTGTATGCACTACAAATAACATCATAAAAATCACTCTTCATTAAAGGAAGGATTGCCTGCGTTTCGGGATCTCCAAGTCTCACATTATATTCTAATAAATATACACCTTTTTTAGTAATCATTAATCCAAAAAACAGAAATCCTTTACATTCTATTCTT
>CAYYWN010000078.1:0-313 GCA_964474485.1 uncultured Clostridium sp.
TGGGATGTATTTAAATACCGAAAAGGCCGTCCTACCCCCACCAGTAAGTATATTGAACCTTAACATGGGATGTATTTAAATCCAACTTCGGTTAACTTGATATAATTACCATTCACATTGAACCTTAACATGGGATGTATTTAAATAGTGTATCGTCAGCGACCCTTACAACGCTATACAGATTGAACCTTAACATGGGATGTATTTAAATTTTCTCCATCCCCTCCCTTGCATATGGCACTTACTAATTGAACCTTAACATGGGATGTATTTAAATTAAAATAAGCTGTTGTAAAAACTTCTTCTATTCTCC
>CAYYWN010000078.1:323-8466 GCA_964474485.1 uncultured Clostridium sp.
CGGAGTTGCGGACGCGGCTGGTATTGAACCTTAACATGGGATGTATTTAAATAATATTACAGAGTTGGGAAGTTACTTTAAAAGTTAAATTGAACCTTAACATGGGATGTATTTAAATCTTTTATCTTTACCTTTATAAAACTTACATTCTAAATTGAACCTTAACATGGGATATACTTAAATCTCTCCCTCGGTTATTAACAGACAAGCTTTAATCTTACATAAAAATAAATCATATCTATATTTATAAAGCTATATAATATAAAATTATGGTATGTATTGTTAAAGGGGGTTCTTATGATATTTTTTAAAAAACATTGGAGATTTCTATTATTTATCGTGATTTTTATAATTGGAATGATCTTATTACAAAGCTGCGTTAAATATGGACAACAATATGCTCATAATATTCTAAATGGTGTTAATGTGGATGTAAATGAATATTTAGTTTTTGTTGAGAAAAGTATTGATAAATATAAGTCAATGGGAATAATATTATCGCTTTTAGGTGGTGCAGGAATAATAATTGATATTTTTAAATTAGACATAAAAAGGCTTAATTCATAATTTAAAAAGGGAAGCTCCTTTGAGTTTCCCGTATCCTTAAGGTTCTATTAATCCATATTTTATCTTTATTCTATCTAGTTTTTCTATCATTGGCTGTGATATTACAAATAGGAAAAATACTGTGGATACAGCGTGTACTGCATCAAAGGGTATACCTGATATAATGCAAGCTATGAATACCTCTATGCTGAACTTAGAATACATCATAAATACAGAGGCTGTATTTAATAATATTCCATATATAAAAAAGGTGGCTAATCCTCCATATATACATAGGGCTATCCTATTTTTCTTTAGTCTCCCCTTTTTAAATAAAATCCCTGCAAGAAAGCCAATTATTCCGAATCCGAACATCTGCCATGGTGTCCATGGGCCCTGTCCAAAAAAGAAGTTGGATACAAATCCTGATATAGCTCCTACAAGGAAGCCTGATTCTGCTCCAAAGCATACTCCTGCAATAATTACTATTGCAACTACGGGTTTAAACTGTGGTAGCATAAAAAAGGCTGCTCTTCCTGCCACTGCAATTGCTGATAATACTGAAATTATTATTAGTTCCCTTGCCTGTGGCTTTCTTTTTTCAAACACCATAAAAAATGGAATCATTGTATATATAACAATTAGTAAACTTATGAAATAATATTTTCTATCATGTAACACAAAGATCCCAAATAGTATAGTTACTGGAACTACAATTAATATTAATACTGATGCAAATAAGGTTCTTTCATTTAATTTATTGCTTTCAGCTTTAGCTTCCTTTTTATATTCATCATCTATTTCCTTTTGACTTTTATCTTCATTTGTTTTGTAACTGTCTAGAGAATTCTCATTGTATTTTATCTCTTCTTCTATTTCATCTTCCCCATATTTATATTGCATAAATTGATCACATCCTCACAGGTTACTGTATTTTCAAATACATGCCGTGACATCCTATTGGCAGCGGTAGTATAAAAGCTATTCCCAGAGAAAAACTTCTTAGGAGTGTCTGTGGTAACTATATTGCCATCAAAAAATAGTGCACACCTATCTCCGTATTCAGCGCAAAATTCTATGTCATGGGATACCATAACTATAGTAACGCCTTCATTAAGTAGCTTTTTGAAAATTTTATATAGCCTTTCTTTAAAGTGTCCATCTAGTCCCTTTGTAGGTTCATCTAATAAAATAATTCTAGGCTCTAAGAGTAGAACCTTAGCAAGGGCTGCCCTTTGTTGTTCTCCTCCACTTAAGTCATAGGGGTGCATAGCTAAAAGATCCTCAATCTCAACTAGTTTTGCTATTTGTTTAACTCTTTCTTTTTTCTCTTCTTTACTTAACTTAAACTTTAACAGCATTTCATATAGGTCAAGTTCCACTGTCTTTTTTACAAATAGCACCTCAGGATTTTGTGGTAGTACTGCTAGATTTTTTTCAAATAGCTCCTTACTTGCCATATTCCTTATGTCATTACCCTGTATTAGAACTTTACCTCTATAGGGTTTATTTATTCCATTTATAATTGAAAGTGTAGTGGTTTTACCTGTACCATTTCCCCCTACAATGCAGTAAAACTCTCCGGCTTTTACCTCTAAAGATAAATCTTTTACTACATCAGGTAAGTTCTTCCCATATTTAAACCATACATCTTTAAGACTAATTGCCATGTCTTCTGATGGCTGAACTTTGCCTTTAAATAATTTGTTATGTGTCTTTTTCATTGAAGGGTATTCATAATTAATTCTGGATGTTTCTTCAACTCTTCTTTGTAAAATATCCTTTTCTTTTAACAGTTCATTAATCCAATTACGTCCTTCTCTTACGGTAATAGGGCAGCTTAAGTTGTTTTCTACCATTGAGTGTATCTTCGTAGCAGATGGCATAGATATAAACATTTCATGATTAATATCTTTTAATGTTTTACCTACCTTTTGAGGGATATCATTAGTTATAATTTCACCTTCATCCATTACAATTACTCTATCTGCCATGGTAAATACCTCTTCTAATCGATGTTCTGACATAATTATAGTTATACCAAGATCACTATTAATCTTTTTTATAGTTTGAAGGAAATCACTTGCAGCTATTGGGTCTAATTGGGATGTTGGCTCATCTAAAATCAAAACTAATGGTTGCATTGACATAATTGATGCTAGGTTTAATAATTGTTTTTGACCTCCTGATAGTTCTGTTACCTCCTTCATAAACCAAGTTTGAATACCAAAATAGCTTGCCATTTCAGCTACCCTAAGTCTTATAGTCTTATTATCACATCCAAGGCTTTCAAGTCCAAATGCAAGTTCATGCCATACCTTGTCTGTAACTATTTGATTATCAGGACTTTGAAGTACATATCCTATGTTAGATGCATCTTCCCTCCTTGTCATATCTTCAATGGGCTTCCCATTAAATATAATCTCACCACTTCTAGTCCCGTGAGGTGTTAAGGCAGTTTTAAAATGACGTAGTAATGTACTCTTTCCACAGCCTGACTTTCCGCATATTACTAAAAACTCTCCTTGGTTTATAGTTAAATTAATATCATTAAGTGCTTTCGTATCTTTAAGTGGATATGTAAAGTTTACTCCTTTAAGTTCAAATGCCTCCATTTTATTTCCTCCTTAAGATCTATGATAAAAGGCATCATACAAAGTAGAATATATGCAATATAAACTAGTATACTGAATACAGTAATTGCCTTTATTTTTATAATAGGATAATATATTATAGTGTTTTCTCCTAAAAATGAACCTAGTAAAATTATTATTGTAAGTCCTATCATGGATAAAAATGTAACCCTATCTCTTCTATCGAATCTAAATATAGAAAAGCTTGTACGTCCTTTTAACCCATAGCCTCTTGCCTTCATTGAATCTGCTGTTTCAATAGCATTTTCTAAAGCCCAGGTGGTCATAATTGATAAAATCTTAATGCCATTTCTAGCTCTAGCTATAATATTTCCATTACTTACATCACGACCTATACATTTTTGACCATTAGATATAATCTTAATTTGTGCCTTATATCTTGGAACAAATCTTAGTACCATGGAAATTATAAGGGAAGTCCCTGGAATGATCCTTCCCCATAAATAAATAAATTTATCTGATGACATTACTGCATTATAACCTGAAAACCATAAAATAACTGAAATAAACATTACCGCTGCTGCAACACCGTATAATATGGATTCTAAGGTCATAGGATTTCCACTCTCAAGATAAAATAAAATAGTCACACCTTGATGATTGAAGACTGGGTTCATAATTGCGGTTATAATGAGTAGGGGCAACATATATAAAAGATTAAATTTAACTGCCTTTTTCCCATTTAAACTTACAGAATAAATAAAGGAAGAAATTAAAGAAATACCTAAAAATATTGGATGCATAAAAAACATACTAAATATTATAACCACTGTGAAATAATAAAAGTTCACTACTGGATGAAAGTCTTTAAAAGAATTAGTCAAAGTTACTCTCCTCCCATCCACTCACAGCCAACATCTCTACCTAAATCGCAGGTGTAAACCCACTCAATAACATCCCCCTCTTTAAGTAAGTATCTACTACATCCATAGTTAGGAAACCATCCATTAACTTTGTACATCCATCCACTTAAGGGTCCTCCATCAAACTCATATAAATTATGAATTCCTTGGATATAGTTACTGTTATATATTGGTGTCATTTCAAATTCCATGTGTATTTTATTCTTTTTTACTTCCCTTAGAAGTACATCAAATACAAATTCTCCTTCATAAAAATCCACTGTCTTTGTAGAATAAATGATACCATTTGAAGGAATCATCTCTTCCTTTCCATTTGATTTTGCTTCTGCATAGTTAGCCGGCTTTAATAATGTATCGCATCTAATAGAAATGGTAGCATGTCTAACTTTGCTTTTATCAACTGATGTATCTTGCCATTCTATAGGTACTGGCTTTCCCTCTGGAATAGGATCTGTTTGATACTTATCTTTTTTATCAGAGCCCTTTGCCATTTGTGCTCTTTCTTTTGCGGTGGACTTATACTTTTCTTTAGATTTATTAGTATAGGTACCTACTCCTGATTTTCCTGACTTATTAACTTCTCCAGAGTTACTATCTATTAAATACTTAGGAGATTCACTAATCTTTTCCTCTTCTTTTTTCTTTTCTTCTTTATTGGAAGCTGTATCTAAGGATTCTCCCGTACCTACTATATAGAACTTTCCTTTATTATCTAAATGAATGAAGGTTATCATGGTATTTCCTGAATTCTCAACGCTAGCTCCTGATATTATTTTATAGCTATTGCTCTCTTCATCAAATTTATAGATATCTGCTCCACTGCAATCCCATTTATCATTTAGTTCAATAGATATTGTTGGATTATAATCAATAGAATCCTCTTCCTTAAAACTAAAGCCCTGTATCCATTCTGATTTGGTTTGATCCTTTATTAAATCTAATTTATCATTATTAAATTTCATTAACAAATTTATGTCTTTTGGTTTTTTTATATCATTGCCTAAAAATAGCCATTGATACTTTATGCCATCCTCTTCTCCACTAAACATCTTCATATCATGACTTTTCATAAGTTTTTTAAATGCTGAAGCCGAAACTACCCCATCACTTGGAATATCATCGCTTCTAGAATTACCCTTTTGCTTATATATTGACCATGCTGTTAAAGACCCCATTATAATCACGGCTATTAAAAGCACTGGTATAACTATCTTCTTCCAATTCCTTTTCACAAAACATCCCCCCTCCCTTATTTTTTAACTACTATCTTACAGCTTTTGGCTCTTAGCGTGTTTTGATTTGTAGCAAGACTGGTTTTTTCCTTATCTCCATTTACAGTAGCCATTACTGCATCATGAATAGTAATATTATATACTTCACCTTTTACTGCACTATCTTTCAATTTAAATCCTAATCTAAGCACCACATTTTTTGACTTTTTATCAAATCCTTCATTAGAATAAGCGTACTTTCCTGCAGTCATATCTAAGTACATAGTATTTATCTGACCTCCCTTATTTGCATTTTCTACATTACAATTCCAAAGAGGAATATCAAAAGAATTTTTATCTATTGTCACATCTCCATGGGTCATCATAGTTCCAAGCTTTGTTCCTGTAAATTCAAGCTTATTTTTATCAAATCCTAAAGTTGAACTTGCTGCTGGATATATATTTTTAGGTAGCTCTGATAAGACCATATCTATAATTATTTCATCTCTATTTGAAACCTCTATAGGTGCTGGTGGTACTAAAGTAAGTGTGGGAGTTTTTATTACCCAAAAGATCTTAAAAATCAAAAAAATCAAAAAAATAATTAAAGCTACAATTATTACAGCTGTAGATGCTCCAATTATTTTTTGTTTTCTAGTCATATTTTTAATTTTATCTATCACAATAAGACCCTCCTAAACATTAGATGCAACCCATAGGAAGTTTCCTATGGGTTGCCCTATATTTATCATGTAAGCTAAATATTACTTGTTAATACCTAAAGGTTTATCGGATTTCTAACATTGTCACCATTTTTCTCTTAATAAAGATTTACTTTCCTATAATCTTATATTCGATTCCATTTACGTAAGCTTCCATCATAGAAAGCACATCATAAGTATCAATTCTTGAATCTCCAGTAACATTCATAGAAAGTATGGAATTATTATCTGGAGTTCCAGTTTTACGTAGCCACCCTGATAAAGTGTTTAAAGCATCCTGTGCATTTACGGTGTTATCACCATTTGAATCTCCAAACTTAAGGGTATCTGCCTTCTTTTTACTGCTTATATCATACCTATTTATATCCTTTAATCCATCTAAAGCTACAGTAGTATCAACTAAAGCAACATAAGTCGTAATCCCTGTCTTATCTGATATCTCCTTTGAATGAAGCATTGTAATATTATCATTTAACATAATATGAGGAGTATCTATTAAGTTAGTAAACTCTACTGCTATAGCTGATTTACTTCCTGGAATAAGATCTACCCCATCCCCTTTATAAAGCTGTCTTGCATTTGCTGTTAATTGTTCTCCAATTATTATATTGGTCTCTGATTTACTTACATCAAATTTATGTGTTGTAGAAGAGTCTGAACCGGCTTTTAATGTAAGTTCATCAATATTAATTGATAACTTTGTATCCTTTTGAAGATCTTCAGTTAACTTTGCTGTAATTGTCATCACTTCAGACGGAAATTCCGTGGGATAAAATGTTATATTTCTAAGATCTGTATTCATGTATACGGTACGTAGCTTGCCATCTTCCACTCCAAAATCAGGAAGACCACCATCCACCTCATTACTCATTGACACTTCAGTAATCTCAACCTTATTTGGGATATTTATTATACTATCTAACAACTTAAATTCTCCTTGTGGCCAGCTGCCAAGCTTAACTTGCATCTTAAACTCTGTTCCTTTATTTCCATTAATTCTTTCAGGAGCTACTAATATTGCCTTATCTTCAAGATTTTCAACCACTTTTGCATCTGTCATATCATAAAGAGAATTCTTTCCATCCACGAATCTATCATAGGCAACTATGGCATACATACCTTGATCCGTTGCCATACCGTTTATCTCTTGATCTAATACGTGCTTAAATCCTCCACCACTAACGTAAAAGTCCATAATAGCAGAAATAATCCAACTTCCTTCACCTTTAATAAATCTTGTATCCTTGCTTGGATCTATACCAAGTGCAGTTAAAGCTACTATAACTTGTGCTATACTCTCACTATTTACTGAACCCCAACTTGAGTAACCCCCCTTATCATTTTGAAGGTTAGCTAGAACATTCACTGCTCTATCAATATAAGGCTTGACCTTTTCATTATCCTTATATTTAGCTAAAGATTGTAGAGCCATCGCAGTTATATCTGGGTCTGGAGTCTTACCTGTTAGTGCCCATCCACCAGCTACACCATTTTTATCTGTTATCTCTTGATTTAATATATAATCTATAAGCATGTCTCTTGTAGTTTGAACCTTTACGTCTTTCATTATAGGTATTTCATAGCTATTGGTATCAAGTGCAATTAATGCAAATATAGGTCCATTTATTCCTTGTTTCTTTACAGAATTAAAATCTGCTAACTTTTCAAGTAAATTATAACCTCCAACATTTGTTACATCTTTTCCTATGGCTGTAAGCCCTAATATAAGTCTTGAGTACTCAGTGTATTTAATCCTATGAAGGACTCCTCCTTTTTCCTTTAGTTCATCTACAACATTAGTATAATATTTTTCATAATAATCTTTTGGAACACTATATCCTGCTCTTGCTAGTGAAAGTATTGTCCACTCCCCACCGAGAGTTCCAATCTTAGGATCTTGTGTGTTTTTATACATTAAAGCTGCTGTTTCATTGATTGCTGTTTTTATACTTGGAGTTGGCTTAATTATATCTATAGGTTTAGCTAGATGAGCTGGATTAATTGCGTTATTAAGAGTAGTAAATACCTCATCTATGCTATCTTGTGATATGTCTATCACCTGGGATAACCTATAAGCTTGGTCATGGGCTGCATGTACGCCTGCTTTTGAAAGAATGCCATCTTTCATTTTTTACCTATCGTTTTCT
>CAYYWN010000079.1:0-506 GCA_964474485.1 uncultured Clostridium sp.
TCAACTCTTTGTTTATATAATTGAGCTAATGTTGCTTCTGCAAATATAGTTGACATTCCAAAGAAGGCACTTACCCACATCCAAAATATAGCTCCAGGTCCACCAGATGCTATGGCAGTTGCTGCTCCTGCAAGGTTTCCTGTTCCAACTTGAGCTGCTATAGCTGTACTTAAGGCTTGGAAAGATGACATACCATCTTTACCTGCTCTTTCACCTTTTAAACTTAATCCCCCAAATACCCTTTTCCAACCTTCTTTAAACTTTCTAACTTGTACAAATCTAAGTTTAAATGTGAAAAATATTCCTGTACCACAAAGTAAGAAAATTAAAATATATCCCCAAAGAACATCATTAATACTTTTAACTATCGATAATAAGTCCATAATTACTCCCCCTTTTATATATTATAAATAAGTGCCTTCGATTATTAAAAATACGCGTATTTTATAACTTAATTATACGTTTAATAAGAATCATATTCCAATTCATTTTTTTAATAGTCTTAA
>CAYYWN010000079.1:516-8460 GCA_964474485.1 uncultured Clostridium sp.
TCCACGCACAAAATATATATAAAAAAATTAACTGCATTTATATACTTATATATGAATATTTATTAAGATATACGCAATCTTAAGCCATTTTAAAAAAATAAAATTCTTCGCATTAGAAAATATTTAAATCTTTCCACTAAAGCGAAGAATTTTATTTATGTTAATTCAATTTTAACAAAGCTTCCAGTCTTACCACCAGAATAATTGTCTACAATTAGTTTTATAGGCACTCTATTTTTAAGATCCTCTACATGGCTTATAAGTCCTATTGATAATTTATCTGACCTTAACGACTCAAGTGAACTTATCACTGTATCTATTAATGAAGTATCTAAACTACCAAAGCCTTCATCAAGGAAAAAGAATTCTAAAGGAGCACTTCCTTTAAGCTGAATTTGTGAAGATAGAGATAAAGCTAAAGCAAGTGATGTTAAAAACGTCTCTCCTCCAGATAATGTGCTAGCAGATCTTCTATACCCCCCATTGAAGTCATCTCTCATTATAAATCCGCCATTTTCATCAAGCTCTAAAGCATATCTTCCCCTTGTAATATCTTTAAGCCTTTTAGATGCTTCTACACAGATATATTTAAGCTGACTTTGTGCTACATATTCAACAAATTTATTCCCCTCTATAAGTTTTGTAAGTTCATCTAAGTTACTACATAAATAAGCTGTTCTTTTGTGATGCTTTTGTATATCTTTAAGTTCATTTAAATCTCTTTGCATGTCTTTTAAGACTTGCTCCTTTGAAGCTATAGATTTTATTAATTCTTCTAATTTATCACTAAAATAGTTTCTTTTATATTTAACTTCTTCAAAAAACTCCTTATTTATATCTTCCCCATTTAATTTTAAATTTATATTTTTGATATTTGATTGTAAATCATTTAATGCTTTTTCATAACTATCTATTTCATTTTCTAATAAAATAATTTTTGCTTCATCTATAATAAGTGTTATTACTTCTTCTTTTGATTCAAATTGGTTTTCTTTTAACGCATTGCATAAGTTATCTTCACTTTTTATGATTTTATCTTTTAGATTTAGTAGGTTCTGCTTTAATGATATGTACTTATCATTAAGATCCATTTTATTAATATTTAACTCCTCTAATAAATGTTTTAATTTAGATTCCTCTGTAATTATAAATTGTTTTTTATCTATAATTTCTTTTATATAAGTTTTAGCATCTTTTCCCTCTGTAAGTACTTCTCTCTCAAAAATATACTTATCTAATACTGATTTTTTTTCTTTACCTGCCTCTTCTATTTTAGCCTTTTCAATATGCAATAAATTTATATCTTTTCCATATTGCTCATTTTCTTGTTGATATTTATCTATATTTTGCTTTAACTCTTTACTTTCATTTTGAAATCTAGAAAATAACTTATCTTTTTCTGTTATCCTTTTGCTTTCCGATATAAAATCTTGTATCTTAATTTCTTCTCTTATAGCTTCTAATATATTATCTGAGGATTTTATACTTTCTAAAATTTCATCAATATCATCTTTAATATTAATTAAACCTTTTTCTTCAGAATTGAGCTCTGACTTTATCTTTTCATAGTTAAGCTTTTTTATTGATAAAATATCTCTTTTTTCTTTTAACTCATTTTCTAAACCTTCTTTTTCCTTATCATGAAGCTCTCTAGATACCTTAAATTTATTATGACCTTTTTTAAAATCCTCATAATACTCATAAAGATATTCTGGCGACGGTATCTTTTCTTCTAAATCAGTAAAATCACTTAAATTTAAATCTTCTAATCTAAACTTTAATTTTTGTAATTCATTTAAATAAGTCTCTTCAAGTGTTTGATTTTTAATTATATTATTTTCTATATCTTTTAAATCAGCTTCTAATGTTAACAGCTGATGTTCATATTTTTCTTTTAGCTTATTACTTTCTATTATTAAACCTTCATCCTTACTTTCTGCATACTTAATGTGATGAATTGAGCCACATACAGGACAGCTGTCACCTTCCTTTAAATTTTCTAGTATGCTATATGCTAAGCTTTCTTTATTTAAACTTTCAATTTCTTTAATAGCTTTATTTAATTTAATTTTTAATAACTCTTTTTGTTTTTCTAAGTGCACCTTTTTATCACTTATTTGTACATTTTTTATTTTAATAGCTTTTATAGTAACTTCAATTTTATCAATTGAAGTTACTATTTCCTTATACTGAGGCACCACCATACTTAGATAAGTATCTTTTTTTTCGAGGTTTATACTGCTATCTTTATCTCCCTTAAAATCATTTTCCATGACTTTTAATTTTTGTTCTATTTTTTTTATCTGCTTTTCTATGTTTATAATAAACCTTTCTAATAAAGCCTTCTCATCTTTATATTTTACTAAGTCTTTATATATTTTATTATATCTATTTTGTAACTTATCCTTTTCTTCCCCCTTTTTTATCCTTTCCATATATATTATAGATCCTTTTAATACCTTTTCTCTTATTTCTGGATCGACTCTAGAGGACTCAATTTTATTTTCTAAATCCTTTATTGATACATTACTTTCACTAATAATTATTTTAGTTTTTTCTTCTACAAGATTTAATTTATTTAACTTGTCTCGTATCATAATAAAGTTATCTCTTAATTCATCTCTTTCTTTTTTTAAATCTTCTATGCTTTTCTCTAAATCTAATGCTCTTTTAATCTGTGTTTCTTTTTCTATAAGCTTTGGGAGTTCTTTATCCTTTAATATAAGTGATTGTTCATAGGATTTTTTAGATTGCTCTATCTCCTTCTCTAAACCCTTTAAGCTACACTCTATAAATGTATATTGTTTTTCTAAGTTTATTAATAATTTCTCTGTTTCCATATAATCATCTATAAAAGGCTTAACTAAATTAGCTCTCCTACCTTTAAGAACCTTATACGACTTTTCATCCATAACACATTTTTCTCTTAATAATTCTTTTTGATTATTTTCATAATTTAAAAGCTCGCTTTTTAGCGACCATAGATTATTATAGTGTTCATATTCTTTATCTATATTTTCCTTTTCATTTCTAATTGAAACTTCCTTTGTTTTTAGTAGTTTTATTTCATCTTCTATTAATTTGTAACTTTCTTTAGATACACCCCTTACACTTATAGAATCAATTCGAGTGTTTAGTACACTTAATTCTTCATTTCTTATTCTTCTCTCTTTCTTAATCTTTTCTGATAGAACTATTCCATATTTTTTAAGATTAAAAATTCTCTCTAACATATTCCTTCTATCTACACCAGATAGCTTTAAAAAATCGCTAAACCTCCCTTGTGGAAGTACTACGGACCTTGTAAAATCTTCTGATTTAAGCCCTATTATCTCTTCGACTTTACTTTTAACTTCTCTTGAACCTTCTGCAATTGGTATTAAGTCCTCATCTTTTTTTTCTAAAAGTCTACAAGTTTTTAATTTATAAAGGCCATTTTTGTCTTTATTTACTACTCTATCTGCTATATATACCTTTCTATAACCAGTCGCTCCAATTTCAAACTCATAACTAACACTTACTCCATTACAAAAACTATTTATATATTCTTTTGAATCTCTTGATATATCACCATAAAGTGATAGAGTTATTGCATCTAATATAGTAGATTTGCCACTTCCTGTGGGACCAAATATACCAAATAACCCTTTAGCTGTTAATGCTTCAAAATCAATTGTTTGTTCTTCTACAAAACTATTCAACCCTTTTATGATGAGTTTTCTAGGTTTCATATAACCACTCCTAATCTTCTTTTTCATCCTCACTTACTATAGATAAAAATAATTCTAAAAGTTCATTGCTTATATCATATCCTCTTTGTTTTAGGTAAAAGTCACTAAATTGTTCTTTCATAGACCTTTCTCTTAAATCTTCAATATGCTCTTCGCTTTCTTCTTTTTCCTTTATATCTGGAATTATTTCAATTATATCCTTCTTATATTCATTCATAAGTTTTATATATTCCTGATTTATATACTCATCAGTTTTAACTTTAATATAAACCCAGCAATCTCTATTAGATTCATCTTTACACTTTTCAATAGCCTCTTCTACACTTTCGAACTTCCATATTTCAATAGGCTTATAATTACTTAAAAGTATTCTTTCTACCTTAGCTTCTTTTTTGGGAACCACATCTACCTTATATACAGATTTAGCATAATTAATTTCACTTTTACTATATTGAATAGGGGATCCTGCATAATAGGCATTACTTGTATTTCCAACCCTTTGGGGTCTATGCAAATGACCTAATGCTATATATTGAGCCTTCTTTGGCAAATTTAAAGCACTTACTGCAAGACTACCCCCAAGTTCTATACTTCGTTCAGAATCTGATGTTATCCCCCCATTTACAAAAATATGTGAAGTAGCTATGTTTATAGTATCTTCCCTATATTTTTTTGAAAGATTATTAAAAATCTCTCCTACTTTTTCTGAGTAGCTAATCATTCTCTCATTATCATCCTGCTCAAATATAATTACTTCATTAAGCTTCTTTTCACTAGGATAAGGCAATGTTATTATTACAGCTTTCTCCCCGTTTAACTCTATCTCTTTAAATCCTTCTCAAGAATCTACTACATTACAAACTCCATATCTTCCTATTTCAACTAAGCTTTTAGGTGTACCTATTATGATTATTCCATAATCTAAAGCAAGTGGGCCTATGGACATAAGCCTTTCAGGATTATCATGATTACCTGCTATTATTATTATAGGCCTTTTCCCATTATTACTAAGTTTTTTTAGTGATTCATATAATAACCTTTCTGCTTTAGCTGGAGGATTTCCATTATCATATATATCTCCCGCTACTATAATCATATCTATATTTTCATTTTCTACTATACTAATAAATTCATTTAGAAACTTTTCTTGCTCTTCAAGCCTACTATTTTTTATTCCATCTAAATATTTTCCTAAATGCCAGTCAGATGTGTGCATAATTTTCATAAATTATTCACGGCCTTTCTTTCAAAATAAAGAAATCATTCACAATATTCCTCTTGAAATAAATAAAGTTGTGGATAACTCTTATGTTTATCTATTTCTATGTGGATTAAACAAAACCCTTGTTAGTTAATATACTTTTCATTGTTGTAATAGCGATACTTATAAATTAACAGTTTAAAGGTTCTTATTAACTCCTTAAATAATTAAATCTAATTATTTAAAGGTTTTTAGAAAACGTTATAGAAATATTATTATATACGGTTTTTTAAAGGAGGATATATAAATGTTACAAAGTATTAAAAAGAATGTTGATGTATTAGAGGCAATGCTGTATTTTTGGCAGGCAACTAGTGAGAGAGAAAAGGTAGCTGAAGTATTTTTTTATGATGTAGCCAAAATGGATGCATTTAAAATAGCTTACGATGAAGAATTTAATGAAGAGTCTGTAAGAAAGGTTTTAAGTGCTATAAAAAATAGAGAACTTCTATCAGCTGGAAATAAAAAAGAAAAAAGATTTTGGAATAATAACATGTGGATGATGGAAGATTTAGAATATGTAAATCTTATGATAAGTCCATTAAAAAAACTAAGTTTAGATTACCTTGTAGATATATTAAATGAAAAGGTTCCTCAAGATAAATATGATACCTTAGAAGTTGTTTTCTCACCCCTACATTTAGACGAATATTTCATAAAAGAAAACACGCTTGTAATTAATTTCTTTAGAGTAAAACCTAGCGACATTGATGACAATACATTTATAGGCGAAAAAGAATTAAAATCATACATAGAAGAAAAGTTAATAGAATTATTAAAATAAAATATTTGTCTTTACAATAAATAGCTACCTTTAGCCTGCTACGTTTACTGGCATGCAATAAGGTAGCCATTTTCATATACAAATATAATTTAAACTTATAATCTAGTGAGCTTTGCACATTCAGTAATTTTAAGACTTACATAATCTAGGATTATTGTATTTATAAAACTTGTTTAGACTTAATTTATAATGGTATAATGATAAAATAGGTCATAAAAATAGCTTTTATTATACGTTATTTAAATCAAAAAAATATACTACAAAATAATTAAAATAAGGAGATTGTATATGGATATAGTTATAATTACAGATTCTAGTTGTGATCTTCCTTTAGACTACATAAATGATGCAAAAGTTTTATCCTTGGGACTAATTTCCACCTTTAAAGATAAGGACTATGCTGAAGACTTTGGCCAGACTTTGAGTTATAAAGAATTCTATGAAGGTGTGCGACAAGGTGAAATGCCTACTACATCTCAAATAAACTCATATAGGTTTGTTGAAGAATTTGAAAAACATGTAGAACAAGGGAAATCTATAATTTACCTTGCCTTTTCCTCCGCTTTAAGCGGAACGTACAATAGCTCACTTATAGCTAAAAATGAAGTTTTAGAAAAGCATCCCAATGCCGATATAACT
Organism: uncultured Clostridium sp.; assembly: GCA_964474485.1. Taxonomy (GTDB): domain Bacteria; phylum Bacillota; class Clostridia; order Clostridiales; family Clostridiaceae; genus Clostridium_L. The sequence continues at coordinate 6,932 of CAYYWN010000079.1, forward strand.
ATAATAGATACCCGCTCAGCTTCTTTAGGTGTAGGACTTATAGTTTATTATGCTTATGAGATGCTAAAAAAGGGTTGCTCTAAAGACGAAATAGTAAATTGGGTTGAAAATAATAAGCTTAAAGTAAACCACTTATTTACTGTAGATGACTTAAATCACCTAAAAAGAGGTGGTAGAATATCTTCTACTAGTGCTTTTGTTGGAACAATACTTGATATTAAACCTGTACTTCATGTAAATGATCTAGGAGAGCTTATACCCTTTACTAAAGTAAAGGGAAGAAAAAAGGCAATAAGAACCTTATTTGATAACCTTAAAAATAGAATTGTGAATCCTGAGGATCAAATGATTTTTATAAGCCATGGTGATTGCTTAGATGATGCACTTTTCTTGAAATCTTTAATAGAAAAAGAATTTAACGTTAAAGGATTTAAAATAAATTATGTAGGTCAAGCCATAGGATCTCACTCTGGTCCTGGAACTCTTGCACTGTTCTTTATTGGGCATAATAGAGATATATAAATTATTATAAAATAAAAGGTCTGGACTTCTAAATTAGAGGTTCAGACCTTTTAAAGGTTTTAAATTATATTTATTATATAAAGTCCATATAATGTATTTTATCTTTCGCTATAAAGCTCTACTATCTTTATTATAACTTCTACTGCCTTTTCCATAGACTCTTTACATATGAACTCATACTTACCATGAAAGTTTTCTCCACCAGCAAATATATTAGGAGTTGGAAGTCCCATATATGAAAGTCTTGCTCCATCTGTTCCACCTCTTATTGGTGTTACAATAGGAGTTACACCTACTTGTTCCATAGCTTTAAATGCTATGTCTACCACATGCTTTACAGGCTCTATCTTTTCTTTCATATTATAGTATTGATCCTTTACTTCTATTTCTATAATATCCATACCATACTTCTCATTTATAGTTTTACATATATTCTTTATATTATCTTTTCTCTTTTCAAAGTTATCTTTATCAAAATCTCTTATTATATAATTTAATAAAGTCTTTTCTACCTCTCCTTTTATATTTGTTAAAAGATAGAAACCCTCATATCCTTTAGTTTTTTCTGGTACCTCATTTGAAGGTAGCATTGCCATAAACTCACTAGCTATACTTATAGAATTTATCATCTTTTCATAAGCATACCCTGGATGAATATTTCTTCCATTAATGGTTACTTTAGCTCCTGCAGCATTAAAGTTTTCATATTCAAGCTCACCTATCTTACCTCCATCTATAGTATACGCAAAGTCTGCAGCAAACTTTTCTACATCAAAATGATCTGCCCCTTCGCCAATTTCTTCATCTGGAGTAAATCCAACTTTTATATCTCCATGCTTTATTTCTGGATGATCTATTAGATATTCCATAGCTGTCATTATTTCTGCAAGGCCTGCCTTGTCGTCTGCACCTAAAAGAGTAGTTCCATCTGTAGTTATTAATGTTTTTCCTATATAGTTCTTTATATCTGGAAAGTCTTTTGGTGCTAATACGATATTTAAGTCTTT
>CAYYWN010000080.1:0-8459 GCA_964474485.1 uncultured Clostridium sp.
TGACGATATAAGAATAGATACATTAGAAGCTGAAGTAAAAGCTACAGCATAATTTTCAAAAAAGAAATATACCGCTACTCCAAAAAATCCGCCAAGCACCATTTTAATCCTGTCTTCCTTCAGCACTTTTTCTTCTGGATACTTTAATTTCATTATAATATATAAAATTATAGAAGCTATTAAGAATCTATAAAATGCCAAAAGTGTAGGTTCTATTTCTGAAACTACCACCTTAATACTTAAATAGGATAACCCCCATATAACCATAAGAAATATGGCCAGGACATGATGTACCTTTTTATTCTCCATAATAAATCCCCCTTAATTTAAATAACCACATTTAGATTATAAATGAACTTTTAAGATAATTCATTAAAATATTTATAAATATTATATAATCCTTCATAATTTACTATATAATATTATATATACCTTATGTTTAGTTAAATATCTGTATGACTTAACTTAGTTATATAAAGTACAGTGGTTTTTAAATTTTATAATAGTAGGAGGATTTATATGCGTTATATTGATGTTAGAAGTGATACAGTTACCGAACCTACCAAGGCTATGAGAGATGCTATGTATATAGCTAAAGTAGGTGATGATGTTTATGAGGATGATCCTTCTGTAAAGGAATTAGAACTCCTTTCTGCTACCATTGTTGGTAAGGAGGCTGCTCTATTCATACCTAGTGGCACCTTTGGAAATCAATTAGCACTATTCACCCATTGCAAAAGGGGATCTGAGGTGATCCTTTCTGATGATTCTCATATTGTAGTTCATGAAGTAGGTGCTGCCTCTATTATAGCTGGTGTCCAGCTTAGAACAATAGATTCAATAGATGGAACCATGAATCCGTCCCATGTATTAAGACGTATAAGAAAGGGTGATGATATTCATTTTCCTGAAACTTCTCTTATATGTATGGAAAATGCACATTCTAATGGGAGAGTTATCCCTTTAAGCAATATGGAGAAAATTCACAATATAGCAAAAGAATATAATCTACCTGTGCATCTTGATGGTGCCAGGCTATTTAATGCTGCTACATATCTTAACAAAGATCCAAAAGAAATCACTAAATACTCTGATTCTGTAATGTTTTGTCTCTCAAAAGGACTTTGTGCCCCTGTAGGTTCTATTTTAGCCGGAAATAAAGATTTCATAAGTAAAGCTAGAAAAAATAGGAAGCTTATGGGTGGAGGTCTCAGGCAATCAGGATTTTTAGCTGCGGCTGGTATAGTGGCATTAAATGAAATGAGAGAAAATCTTAAATATGATCATGAAAATGCAAGGCTCTTAGCAGAAGAATTATCAAATATACCAGAAATAAAAATTGCTAAAGAAAGTATCCATATAAATATGATTTTCTTTAAAATTGATTTAGAGGATTCTAAGAACGAAGAAATAGTTAGATTCTTTTATGAGAATGGTATAAAAATAAATCCTCCCGAAGATGGAGAAATGAGATTTGTTACAAACTATTGGATAGAAAAAAAGGATATAGAAAAAATAGTGTCCACATTAAAAGCCTTCATAAATAGATAAGGAGGTAAATTAATATACTTCCTTATCTAATATTAAAGCTATTGTTGTTTATTGCCTTAAATTACTTATAACCTAATTATATTAATGCCCCTTTTAAAGATATAAATTTACTGTATAGACTAAAATCACTTACTTAACATTTTTTTAAGGTATCTGAGAGAGGGGTATAAACTCTATACCTCTTCTTTTTAATTGTTTAGTTTTATTTTTAATAGCCTTTGCTGTTACCTCTCCTCCTTCAACCCCTACATGCCCTATAGCAATAGCCTTTCCTTCTTTAATAGCTAAATCTGCAACCTTATCTAATTGTTTTTCTATGGAAGACACGTCTTTATTATTATCAAGAAAGATATTTCTTCCATAGTATTTTACTTCCAGATTTTTTGCTATATTTTCTGCAACATCACTAGAGGTTGTCTTACTATCTAAGAAAATCTTATTATTTTTTTTTAAACACTCCATTATTATTCCTACTACCCTCTCATCCTTCATTGCCTTTGATCCCATATGATTATTAAGTCCAACAGCACCATCTATTTCCTTAAAGGCTTCCTCCACCCTAGTGTTTATTTCTCCATCTTCTAAATTAACAGTTATACCTCTTGGTCCAAGCCAACTAGCTTTCCCTATTTCAGGTTCCATAGGTAAATGAACGATTGTTTCTATACCCTTTTCTTTCGCCTTTTGTGAATCCTTTACACTAGAACTCATAAAGGGCATAATTGCAGCCGTAAATGGAATACCAATATCCATCATCTCTTTAGTACCCTTACTATCATTACCAAAGTCATCTATAACAATAGCAACATAATAAGTGTACGTTTCATTAAAAGTATTTTCACCCTTAAGATAGATTACTCCAAAAATGGAAATAATGCAGATTATAATAATTATCAGTGCCACAATTATTTGTTTTTTCTTTATAACAATAAACATTTTATCACCCCTATACTATTTATACTTTTAACTTAGTTAGTTTATGTTGGATAAATAAAAGATATTGTTAATTTATTTTTTATAAAAAAATAAGCACCTTGATTAAACAAGATACTTATTTTCCTAGTTAAAATTATTATGCTACATCTTCTTTTTTCTTTTTATATTTATCATTTAAGAATAAATATACTCCAACTAATGCAATGATTGAACCTAATGTTATTAGTTGTGACGCCCCTACCATTGAACCAGTCTTTGGTAAGTTTGTTTTATTAATTGATGTTTTTGAATCTTTATCTGCTATAATTGCTCCATTTCCACCTTTGTCTAGGTCTTTGCCTAGATCTATCTTTGGTTCATCTATAGTAGTATCTTTTCCAGCTATTAAGTGTTCTTCATAGTTAAAAGATACGTGTCCCATAGACTTTATTATCTTAACCATAGAATCTCTTATTGGCTCTCCAGTATCTACTACATCCATAGCATCTGAGAAATCATAATTATCTCCTTTATCCACCATAAAGTCATTAGTAACTACTGTATAGTATTTTTCCATATCTATTGGAGTTCCATCTAACAATCTCATAGATGTAATTCTTTCTCCTGCCTTTGCATCTTTATCATAATGTACTTTTATTCCATAAAATTGACCCCAACCAAATCCATCTGGCATTATACCATGCTCTATTACTCTTTTAAGGTTTGAACCTTTAAGTTTCATAGTTACAAGAGTATTGTCAAATGGAAATACTTCATACATCTTACCCATAGTTATAGTACCTTTTTCTATCGGTGTTCTTATTCCTCCACCATTAGTTATACCTATTTGAACTCCTGCAGCTTCAGCCATAAGTTTTGTCGTAAACTGACCAAGTACTGACAGTCCTTCATTTCTATCATGAGTTAAATCTGTATCTAAAGTTGCTATTTCCTCATTTAAAATTGGTTCTAAATCTTTATTGTATTCATCATACATTTTTTTAACTGCTGGATCTTCAACTAAATCTTTTCTTAAATATAAGTCTTCTACATTATTTATAATTTTATATAAGCTACCATCTTTATTAAATACTAAGGATAGTCTAGCTAAGGATCTTCCATTGTTTCTAGCTTGTACAACAGGAATACCATTAACACTTCCATTTACATATTGATGAGAGTGCGCACTAATAACTGCATCAATTCCCTTAGCATTCTTAGCTAAATCTGCCGCTTCTCCTATAACTTCTTTTGTCTTAGAATCTTGTGAAGCTCCTAAGTGAGTCAGTGCTATAATAGCATCTACCTTTTCAGTCTCTCTTATCTTTTTAGCCCAAGTATTTACGCTTTCTACTGGATCTTTAAATTCAAGATTTTTAACATTATCTGGCTTTGTCTTGTACGCTGTTTCTGGAGTAGCTATTCCTACAAATGCTATTCTCTTTCCACCTTTTTCAATAACCTTATAAGGCTCGGCCCATTCTACTGGATTCCCTGTAACCTTATCATAAATATTAGTTGCTAAGAAATCAAATTCTCCTCTTTTAGCCCATCCAGATATTAAATCTTGTCCCCAATCAAATTCATGGTTACCCACTGCTGAAACTTCAAGACCTATTAATTTCAAGAAGTCCGCTACTGGCTCACCCTTTTTTAAATTAGACATTGGGCTACCTTGGAATAAGTCACCTGCTGCTACTACTATAGTATTAGGATTTTTATCTTTTAATCTATTTATTTCTCCTGCAAGCTTTGCAGCTCCGATATTTTTACCCTCTGATTTTAATGCTCCATGGAAATCATTAAAAGATAAAATATCTATAATCGTGTTATCTCCCATTAATAAGTCTTTAGTAGTAATAGATCTTACATTTGGCGTTCTTCCATCTTCTGATCTTGGTATGCTTAATTTACCTTCATTAATTAATTTAACTGCTAAAGCTCTATCAGAAGCATCCCACTTATACCCTGTTAAAGACCAATTACTATCTTTTTCTGGAGTTATAACTCCACTCTTTTCTTCTACTATATATTTTTTTATTAAGTCTCTGATTCTTCCATCATCACCCATAGATTTAAAAGAATCATAGATAACTTCTACATTTTCACCTTTGAACAACCCTGTTTGTTCATTTAGTAATGTAGTATTAGCCCTGTAATCATTTACTGCAAGCTTTATTATCTCATCGTCCTTAATAGGCGTTCCATCCATATGAGTTAAGTCTATTATTCTACTTCCAGCTTCTTTTGATATGTCTATATTGTACTTAACTCCTTTGAACATATCGTAATTGTAATTTCTTACGTTTTGGTTAAAAGATATGGTTAAGTCCCCTGGCTTAAATGTATTATAATAGGTAGCAGACCATTCCATATATTTCTTTAGTTGTTTCCCATTAACTTTTAATACCCTTAAAGTATTATCAAACTTATATATTAAAGTAGTACCTGATTTAGTTATTGGACCTTCTTTACTCTCAGCATCATCTCTAAATACAGCCGCAGATGAAACATCTGCCTTTCCATAAAACATTTGAACTTTATTTATAAGGTCTATCATAGCTGTAGGCTCAATTTGAGCTTGTGGTATGTCTTTTATTTCTGACTTTGGTGCTAAATCTCCACCTTGTAATTTGCCTATAACTGTTTTTGCATCAGCTATAGCCCTATCATGTTGAGGTTTTAATTTAGATGCTAATTCTTCATCTACTAAAGCTGGTTTGCCACCTTTAGGTGAAACTGAAACAACCTGTGACTTTACATCATCTTTTCTGTTTTCTATAACCTTTTTACCACCTTTTTCAGTAACCTTAATATCGATAACTGAAAGTGCGTTAGCTTGTCTATAAGGTTCTGTTATAATAACGTCCCCTTCTCTTTCCCCTTGTATAGTTGAGTGAGCATGTCCTGCTACTACCGCTGCAAGATCTGGAACCGCTTTAGCAAGCTCTCTTGCAGAATCTCCATTTCCGTACTCCTCATCAATTCCTGCATGAATTAAGCCAATCATAATATCTACTTGACCTCTTAATTCATCCGCTACCTTTTTAGCTTCTTCTGCAGGGTTTGTTGCAGTGTATCCCTTTAAATTTTCTGAATCCCATTTCATTATATGTGGAGTTACCATGCCAATTATTCCTATCTTAACTCCATCTTTTTCTACTATTGTATAAGACTTTGCTATTGGTTTTTTAGCAGAATCAAATATATTTCCGCATAAAACAGTTCCCTTAAATTTAGAACTTACAGTTTTAAGTGTATCCATTCCATAATTAAATTCATGGTTTCCAAGATTCCAAGCATCATAACCCATTTCATTCATTGCTAGAACCATTGGATGAACTTCATCTTTTAAAAATAACGATGATGAATTATCCTGAACAGTATCACCATTATCAACTAACACAGTATTTGGATTTTTACTTTTTAATTCTTTTACCATAGTTGATAACTGAACCATACTTCCATTTAAATCTTCTGAACCTGTTGCATAATCGTAAGGCATAAATCTGCCATGCATATCAGAGGTAGCAATAACTTGGATATTTGTCACATCTTTTTCGCTAGCAAAAACCTTTAAATTCATTGGAGTAATGAAGCTTAAAATCATTACTAAAGATACAAAATACGCTATGTACCTTTTTGACTTTAATTTTTTAAACAAAGACCTCTCCCCCTTATACATTATATTTCGCCTCAATATAAAACCGTTTACATATTCTATATTAAAAGCTTGTACGTATATTATAGATTCATTATAATACTTTGTAAATACCCTTTCCTAAAATACCAAATTTTATTTTATTATCTAAATTCAAGAGTTTTTCAAAGGATCTATAGTGCATAAAAACACTTTATGCACTATAATATTTATTGGTGATAAATATGTGCTATGTATATATACTTAAATGCCGTGACAACACTTTATATACTGGTTGGACAGTAGACATTGAAAAAAGACTAGCTACCCACTCTAGTGGCAAAGGTGCCAAGTATACACGATGTAGACTTCCTGTAGAGCTTGTATACTTTGAAAAATACTTGGACAAGATCTCTGCTCAAAAAAGAGAATATGCAATAAAACAACTATCAAGAAGGGACAAGCTAAAGCTTATAGAAAGCTTCTCTTACACATAATACCCCTTCATTCCATTACTACGCACGTGGATAAATTCTTCTAAGATATCTTGAAAATAGTAATCAAGATAGTATATTTTTAATCATAAATTACTATTTTCAAGATAGATAATTTAAATATGGTATTATGCACCTAAAATATACGCTAAACATGGATCTTCATTTTTTATATAATCATCTATGGTTAAATCTATTTTTATATCCGGAATAAAGGCATAAGGATTCTCATCACTAATAAGTTCATAATATTTAGTAGAATAGCATATGTTAAGCCCAGAATTTTTCAATTTAAATCTTTCTACTTCACCATAACAGTTAGGCTTTCCCCCTGATTCTTCTCCTACAAATATTGCATTTGTATTTTCTTTTAAAGAAAATATATTAAGCAAAGCGGATGAAAAGCTTTCTCTTCCAACTATAACAAAGATCCCGCCCTTTTTATTTATCTTTTCACATTTGCTTAAATCTTGAATAAATGTATCTAACAAAGTAGAATTACCACCAAAATTATTTCTTAAATCTATTATAACCTTATGTATAGGATTTTTATTAATAAGTTCAATTATTCCTTTTCCAAAGGAAATTACACTTTCTGTTTGCATATCTTTACATCGATTATATTTAAAATATATTATTTTCTCTTCTTTTATGTAATTAAACCAATAATGTTGCTTAGTATTTCTTCTATATAGAGGAAGTTCCTCACTATTTAATGAATTAAAGCTTTTAGCACTTAATTTTTCTTGAGCTTCACTTAAGTAAAGCGATTTGATTTGTACATTCTTTTTAGTACTATCCTTATATTCAATAGTTATTTCTACACTATTAATTTCATCCAATATTTCAAGTCCATAGAGAAGTTCAATGGCTGGTAAATATTTTGGAAGTTGTGACTTTAAAAAAGAATTATTTTCATAAGATATTATAGAAGATAATCTATATATAACCTTTTCTATGTTCATACCATTTATAGCTATTATTTTACCATATAATATATCTTTATATTCTTCTATAACATCTGTTATATATATTCCATCAAAGAACCAATAGCACTGAAAAGGAAGCAAAAACCTAATAGGTAAAGCAACTGAGGTATGTGCATCTTTAATAGATGCAATAATCTTAGATATTTCTATGCAAATTTCATAATCATCAAAATATTGAAGATTACATTTTAAAACCTCTATGTATTTTTCAAACATTTCTTTTGAAATTTGAAAAAATAAGTTTTTATGTCTTTTTGTCAACTCTTTTGATAGATATTCAATATCTTCTTTCCATTTAATTTCACGATCTTTATTCATATTAATCCAGCCTTTCTTGTCTAGAGTTTTAAATTAAAATAACTCTATATTAACTTTCACTATAATTGAAATCATAGTATAATTGTTATATTGTCTAAATTTATTTTATTTGGAGGAGTTTTAATGGGTAAAATTACTTTAAAGTTAATACTAGAATTATTGTTTATATTTATAGGTTCTTCAGTTGCTTTTAATTATAGCAAGGTTATGGGTAATATATTTATTATAGGCTACTTTGCTTCTAAATTGTTTATAAAAAGGTATCTTATATATACTATGATTGCAAATAAGTATTTCAAAAAGGACAATTTAAATAAGACTATATCATATTACGACAAGGCTATAAAAATAAAATCTTGTAAAGCAAGAGTTATAATTAATTATGCCTATATACTTCTTAGAGATAGTGAGGTTGAGAAAGCAAATAAAGCAATTAGTCTTATCGATGAAAGAAGGCTTCCATTAGAACTAAACGATGAAATGAATTATAATATGGTAACTTCACTAATAGAATGGAAAAGCGGAAACTTAGATAATTGTATTAATATTTTA
>CAYYWN010000081.1:0-8408 GCA_964474485.1 uncultured Clostridium sp.
CTTACATCTCCAATAATAGCTCTTGGAATTGGTAAATCTAACATGGTTTTAAGGCCTGGCTCTGAATTTATTACTAAAGGAATCATATTTACACATATTGCAACTGTTGCAATCCCTCCTGGTATTTCTGGTTTTATTTGAAGGTTTAATTTTGGAATTCCATTAACCTCTATATAATCCCCTGTTTCAACATCTTCAAGTTCAGGTTTTATTTGTTGAGGATGATCCATAGTAATAAACAACTTTTCACCTAAATCTGCATAGCCTAATTGTCTACATCCTACCACATCTCCTTCTTTGACAGAAACAATATCTGTAGAGCGTGGAACTTTTGTAAGAATAGGCTCTTTTTCTTGCCTAATATTATTAAATTTAACACTGAAAGCTTCTTCAATCATTCCAAAAGACTGCAAGAATCCCACATGTCCAGCTACAGTATCATCTTTAGCTCCTTTTATAAATTCTTCTTCTTTAAGTCCTATACCTTGTTCTACCATAACAGCCTTTCCAAAGCAAGCTAAATCATTAATTCTAGTTACATTAATATTATCTACTGATTCACATACCCCCGTAAGCATTATAACCACTAAATCCATTATAAACCCAGGATTTACACCAGTGCCCAGTATTGATACATTATTCTCTTTAGCTATTTTGTCCATTTCCTCTGAAAGTTCTTTATCTAAAGCTTTTGGATAGGACATTTCTTCAGCCGTTGTTACTACATCCATGCCCGCCTGTGCTGCCATTTTTATTAAAGGAAATACTACCTTTGTAAAAGAAGCTGTAGCTATTATACATACTTTTGCAAAACCCCTTTTTACTACATCTTTTGCATCATTTGTAACTATACAACAATTATTTTCATTTTCTTCTACACCTAAAACCTCATAAAGCTTCTTTCCTACTTTACTAGGATCCATATCAATAGCTCCTACAATTTGAAATCCTCTTTTATTTAATATCATATTAGCAATGCCACTTCCCATAGATCCGAGTCCAAAAACAACAACTTTTATCTTATCTTTCATAATATATCTCTCCCTTAAAATTATATTATAGTAATTAATAGTTTTATTAATGATTCCTTTTTAAATGTTATTACAATCTGCTTTTAAATATAATTATAAACCTCTTCCTTCTTATAAGACTTTTCTATATATGGTGATGTCATAGCAGATAATAAAGTTCCATAGCTTAATTTAAATTCTACTATATCACCTATCTTCAAATCTTCCTTGCTATCAGTTACATCTAACATTAAATGGTCACTACTAGCCCCAAAGATACTTATATTTTCATCTATTGGTGTTAATCCCTCTAGTCTCACATCCTGTTTTCCTAGTGCTACAATAGCCCTCTTCCTTATTCCTTTATCTTCAAATTGTGGTTTTTCACCAAAGGAATTAAGCCCGATATTACCCTTTGGAGCCGTTGGTTTATATTTAAGTTCTATTATTTCACTTTTAAGTACAAATACATCTTTATAACAATTAGGTATTAATTCACCATAGGCTGTCTCAACTCCAAGCACTATAGACTCTCCAATCCTAAGATTATTAACCTCTCTTGGAATTGTGTCATTTATCACCATGTATAAACTGCTAGAATTTCCACCTGAGATAATAGATAAATCTAAGTTAAAGATATTTTTTATATCTTGCTTTAAGCTTATAAGTTTACCTAGATTCTCTGTATCTGGAATTAATCCCCCATAACAGGTTACATTGGTTCCAAGTCCAACTAAATTTATATTATCTAAGGATATTATTTGTCTTACAGTATCTATTACATCTTCTACTAGTACGCCTTCTCTTAAATCACCTATGTCTACCATAAGTAAAATATCATGCACTTTATTTAATTCTATTGCAGCCTTTGATAACTTTTTTATTGTGTCAATCTCTGAGTTAAGACTCATATCACTATATTTAATAACTTCGTAACACTCACTTACCATTGGAATCCTAAGGAGGGTCTTTTTACAATTTAAATCTTCTATCTTTTTTAAATTTAATATCCTAGAGTCAGCAAGTTCACTAACTCCACCCTTAAGTATAGACTCTACAATAGGCCTATACGCACAAAACACCTTAGTCACAGCTGTAACCTTTATACTTTTTTCATCACATATAGATACAATTTCTTTAACATTATGAATTAACTTTGATAAATCAGCTTCTAAACAAGGATAAACCATTTCCATACACATGCTCCCCTTTTTATTTATTTTTACTAAATTAAGTTAAATCACAAATTATTTTAAAATCTTATAAATTAATTATCTATTTGATATATCCTTATTTATGCCTAAACTTTGAACTAATAGAGCTATAGCTGCCTCTTTATTTTCTTTACTTAAAACTCCAGCACAAGCCATAATATAATCTTTATCTAAAAACACCTTAGCACCTTTTCTTGGGAGCATAGTTACCTCATCTTTTAGGTAACGGATACCTAGGAGTAACTCTTCTCCACCTTGTATCCTAGTTAATGCTCCTCCTGTTCCTACTATATATTTAACCTTTGATAAGTCTTTTCCATAAGCTATAAATCCACTTTCGCCTCCATATTTTCTCTTTATTACACCAACATGTCTATTTATAGCCACATCCATAGCCTTTTTTGTTAACATAATACTTGCATTTATATCCTCTTTTTCTATAGGTATTGCCTTTATATGGTCCTTTATATATTCTTTAGTTACACCACCTAAATCTCTTATATCCATTAAATCTATTACATTTTTACTATTTATAAATATTCCGATATCTCCCTCTACAGTCCTCTTAGCCTTTGGCTCAGGATTTATAAGCATATCTAGAACTACACTACTGCCTTCTGTAACTGAGTGTACATCAGTAGTTGCTCCCCCTACATCAAATACTAAAATGTCTCCTATAATATCATATAAAATTTTTGTGCTTTCCATTACAGCACCTGGTGTCGGCATTATACTGCCCTTTACCATTTCTTTTATTTTACTCATACCTGGTGCCTTTATTATATTTTTTTCAAAGGCTTCTTGAATTATTCTTCTTGCTGGCTCTACATTTAATTCATCTATACTTGGATACACATTATCAATTATATAAAGTTCTTCATCCTTTAATATTTCTTTTATCTCTTCCCTATTTTCTATATTTCCACAGTAAACTATGGGTTTATTAAATTTTTCTTTTGCTATAAGTTCAGCATTATAAAGTGCTGTTTCTCTTTCACCATAGTCTGTACCACCTGCAATTATTATCATATTGGGATTTATATCTTGTATCCTTTTTAAATCATTTTTTCTCATCTTACCTGCAGTGACCATCTTAATTATGCCTCCAGCACCTAATGCTGCTTCCCTTGCCGCCTTAACAGTCATTTGTTCCATAAGTCCATGTACAGTTATCTTAAGTCCACCAGCCGCACTGCTTGTTGCCATAATCTTATCCCATGTCAGTGTATCGTTTATTTCCCTCTCAATATGTCTTATTGCATCTTTAAGACCAATAGTAACATCTCCATCTAAAACTGTAGTACAACTTTCTCCTTGAAATGGAATCTCTACATAGATCTTACCTTCATTATCTCTTTTTACATTTAAAGCTGTAACTAAAGTAGTGGTGCTACCTATTTCAGCAACTATATAATCAACCTTCAAAATAACACCTCCATTTTGAATGAATTTTATTCATCTTTATCCACATCTTCACCCATTAACTTTTTAATTATAAAAGATGCTACATCCGTTCCATTTGACCCTCTTCCAAATCCAACATCCATACCATTAGCTCTTGCTATTTCATCTGTAACCTGAGTCCCCCCTGAAACAAGTATTAGTTTATCTCTTACACCCTTTTCAATGCAAAGATCATTAAGTTTTTTCATATTTTTTATATGAACATCGTTATGAGTAGTTATGGTGCTACACAATATGGCTTCAGCTTTTGATTCTATAGCTGCCTCTACTAATTTATCTATAGGGCAAGAGGTTCCAAGATAGATAGCTTCTACACCAAATCTTTCAACTCCACCGTGTTTAATATCTATAACCTCTCTTAGTCCCACAGAATGCTCATCCTCTCCTACTGTAGCTGCTACAATCTTTACTGGATGTGTCTTAACATAATCTTTCATAACTCCATTTGAAAGTGTTTTTCTTCTTTTTGGAAGAACTAATTCATCACGCTTTATTGGCTCAAAATCACATACACCTTTAATTTCTATAAGTGTTCCTTCTGCGCTTTGCAATACTTGTTTATGAAGAATCTCCACATCCTTTAGATTCATCCTTTTACCTATTTCAATAGCTGCCGCTTCACTAATTTGTTCATTTTCTGGAATACATAATGTAATTTTTACATATCCATCTTTAGACCATTGAACTTCGGGAACTACTGTACCATCCTCTTTAACTTTGTCCATTCTCTCTTTAGAATTATCTTTATCATCTAATTCATCTATATATTTAATTTTTGAGTGGTTACATAAGGTACATTCATCTATAGCATCACAAGGTTTTTTATATTGATTTTGAACATTATTATATCCAAATTGTCCGCAAACCGGTGCAAAGTAATCTTTATCCCTTTTTACTATGGTATTAACCGCATCTCCACCATCCATTTTCCTTGAAATACCATCGCCATTTCTTTCTGGATACTCTCCTGAATCTATAAAAAAGCCTGCGTCTACTGCCTTAAAGTATCCTCCACATTCAATTATTTCTTCAAGAAATAAAATAGCTCTTTCTTGTATCTCTCTTACCTTATCTGGTAAATATCCTGTTTCTTTAAGCTCTATCATTTCCATTAGACCGTCCATACCTAAAAATGCTTGCTTAGCTGTATTTACAGCATGAATATTATTATAATGCCAAGGTACATTTCTTCCCTCATCAGGAGTTATAGTACTTTGAATATCTACTGATGTTAACTCTGATATTAAAAGGTTTAATGTATGTCCAACTGTTGCTTCTCTTTCACAGGATTCTATATATTTAGTATTCATTTGAGCTCTCATTTTATATTTTTTAAAGAATTGTCTAAGTGCTAGTGCGTAAGGTAGATCGTATCTCATACAAGGAGCTGGTGCGGAAGTTGGTGGCACCGTTGAAAGTGCTATATTTTCTGGTTTTATTCCAACCATTTCTGAAAACTTTGAGTTTATAGCATGCTGAACCATAAGTTCTGGCATTACATTATATCCCTTCATAGCTGTAGCATTAGCATTATGAGCTCCATCTATTTGAAGCATATCTACTGAAGCCATTATATGCTTTGCTGTTGCAGCATCTACAAAGGATCTAAACATATTTATATTTCTATAAAGAACATTATATTGAGGGTCTTGATGGGCTCCATTGACCCCTTCTTCTGCAAACATAACTGCTACATCAGGTCCAGCCACACCAGATACATAAGAGTGAAAGTTAATTTTTCTTCCTACTTCTTCTTCTATTAAATCTATGGCTTTCCTTGTAGCTCTAACTTCCTTTCTTGTAATAGGTACCCCACCTATGCCTTCTGGGCTTCCTTCTATTAATCCATCAAAATGACTTTGTCCTGCTGTTCTTATAACCATTAAATGATCTGCACCATGCCAAGCAGCCATCCTCATTCTTCTTATATCGTCTTCAAACCTTCCTGAAGCAATTTCTGTAGTAATAACAGCTCTTGGCTGAGGGTCTATTCCTTCAAAACTTCTTGCCGCTGGAAGTGAATGACTTTTTTTCAAAGGTTCTGATATACCTTTGTAGCTAAACTCCCCTACTTTTCCATTTTCTAATGCCTTCCTCCAATGCCATCCTCTCCACTTTGGTTCATATTTATCTAAATCCTTTAATATTTCTCCAATATTAAGCTTTTTATTCTCTTCTAATCTCCCTTCCATTAAATATCACCTGCCTTCATTTCTTTTAAAACTATGTCCCACCCTATGCCCTTAGATAATTCTTCTCCTGCTTTAAGATAATTAATATCTTTAAGTCTTCCATATGTTAAAACTACATTACCTATTCCTTTTGAAAGAAGATTCCACTTTGTACCATAGTCAATTATAGGTTTTGCCTCAATACTTGAGAATCCCATCCTTAAAAGCACAGATCGTTCAATGGCTGGGGATGTGTAATCATGTCCGAGTTCCACCATAGGTTTAACTATATCTTCTGTAAGACTCCAAAACCTTTCGTATAGCTCTTCATTGTTTAAATCCTTTAAATGTTCTCTTCTTTCCTCGAAATCGTTTTCCCTCTTCATTCTAATCCTCCCTAATCCACTTCAATATTATGTGATTTTAATATTTCTAATATTTCTTTTATGGACATCTTAGTTTCTTTAGCTAAAAATTCTACATCAATTTCTCTTACCTCATCTTTTCCTAACCTTTTAATCATATTTTTTATATAAGAATTTTTCATATTATCCATATCTATATCTGTAACCGATACTAAAGATGGGCTTGAAGGTATAACTATATTTTTTCCCGGTACCTGATCTTTTGGATCACCAAGCAAAACCTTAATTCCATTTTCCTTTGCAAAATTAAGTTGAGGTATTAAATGTTTACCAGCGCCTGTATACTCTGTTTCTTGAACAATTATTATGGCGTCATCCTCATACTCTTGACTTATTGCAAAGGCAGCTGAAAGAGATGTGTTTCCTGCAGGCCCTCTTTCAAGACCTTCAATTTGAGCTAATATTTCAGTCATCCAAAATACCTCTCCTTGAGTTATAGTAACGTATCTATCTAAATATCTTAATGGTCTTGCAGCACTCCTTGGAACATCCGATCTATCTGGATAAGTCATAAACGGAATGCCAAAACCTGTATGACCTGTGGTGAAGGACTTTTTGTTAAAATCTATATCTGAAGCCATATGCAGTCCCGAAAGATCTACGGATGATCCTATTACTCTAGTATTTAATGCACCAGCCTTAATAAGACCTCTTGCAGTACCCGTTACATTTCCCCCTCCTGCATGAGTTGCGATAACAGCATCTGGATACTTTCCAAACCTTTCATTACATTCTTTAGCTATTTCATCTCCTAAGGTTTCAATCCCAGCTATTCCATAGGAAGAATATAGAGATGCATTATAATATCCTGTATCTTCAAGTACTTTTAAATAAGCATAAAATAATTCTGGCCCTACAGTAAGTCTAATAACCTCTGCACCATACCCTTCACATTTTCTACCCTTTTCTAATATTTCAGGTTGTCCAACTTTTCTTGAATCGTAACATTCATTAGCTATTATACATTTAAGCCCCCTCATATTAGCTTGGGATGCTACTGCTGCTCCATAGTTTCCTGAAGTTGCAGCCCCTACACCCTTGTATCCTCTTTTCATTGCATCATATACAGATATTGATGCCCTTCTATCCTTAAAGCTTCCAGAAGGATTACAGCTTTCATCTTTTATAAATATTCTAGCTGCTTTTCCAGTTTTAGAAGACTTTCTCGCAAGTTTTGTGATATTTTTAAGTTCTATTAAAGGGGTGTTTCCAACTCCAACCCCCCTTTGTATATTCCTAACTTCATCTAATGAATATCCTACATCTTTCATTAAACTTTCATAATCAAATGAAAGATTTCCTGTTTCATATTTTTCAAAATTAATTCCTACAGATTTAAGCATTATTTCATTTTTTCTTTCCATAAGCTTTTCATATTTATTCATCTGTATTCTTATGCCCCCTTTAAAAATATTATTAAACTTCTAATTAAAATAAGCTCCCCCCTCTATCTATCAATATGTTTATCTCTTATATTTTATTTAGTTACCTTCAATTATCTTTAACTATTTTATTTAATCATCTCTTTTGCTTGAGTTCCTATCTTTGATATTTCGCTTACATACTTACCAAAGGTGTGGCAGTATCCAGGCTCTACATCTACAACTATCCCCTTAACAATTCTTCCTATATTGGTCTTAACTTCTACGTATTCACCTAATATACAATCCTCCATACAATTCCCTCGTGTCCAGCACTTAAGAGGGGTAGCTTTAGTTTCAATTGGTATGTTACTAGCCCTATCTTTAACTTCTAAAACTACTTCTTCAATCTCAACCCAAGTTCCCTTTTTTATCATATCTTTCACCTACCATATTTTAATTTTAAATATTAAATCTTTTTTTAGTCCATTTAACTCATTATAAGCAATTATTGTACCAAGTAAAAACACCTGTGTTTACGCTATTTGGTAAACACAGGTGTTTTTATTTGCAGAATTTTTTGCTATTATTTAGGTTGATTTTCTCTTTATTCTTAAAATTCTGTATATTCAGTTGCTTATAAGGCCTGCAACTTTTTTTGCATATAAAGCAAGTTTTTTTGCATGTAAGTGTGTTTTTAAGCTTTAGAACATTATGCTTTCCCTTAATAAAAGTTAATCCTATATTTTTTTATCTTGTATTG
>CAYYWN010000082.1:0-8399 GCA_964474485.1 uncultured Clostridium sp.
TTCATGCTCTTTCACCCTTTAATTATATATAATTTTTATTACTTAAAAGTCTACAACCATATCACAGATTATAGACTTCCTATATGTTATATTATAGCATTAATCTAAATACAACGTATATAAACAAGCTGATATTAGTTTGAGTGAAGTAAAAGCGGACAACTATTTTATTTGATTAATTATCCACTATTTCACATGGAGCATTTATAATTTACCCTACACATTTTACCTAATCTAGATCACCCAATCTTTAGCTTTTATCATTTCAGCATACATATCATAATATCTTTTCTTATTTTCCATTAATTTATTATGATCTCCATTTCCTCTATTTCACCTTCATTTAATACTATTATATTATCTGAATCTTTTATAGTGTTAAGTCTATGGGCTTAACTATAATAGTTTTATCTTTTGTAAGCTTATTTCTAGACTTTCTTATTTCTAGTTCATTATCTGCATCTAATGATGCTGTTGCTTCATCTAATAGTATAATCGGTGAATCTTTTAGTATAGCTCTGGCTATGAAATTCTTTGTTTTTCTCCTACTGATAATTTAATACCTTTTTCTCCCAATATAGTATTATATCCTTCAGGTAAACCTTCTATAAATTCATGTATTTGTGCTCTCTTACTTGCTCTTATTATTTCTTCCTTTGTTCTATCTAATCCCATTTTTATATTTTCATATATAGTATCCTCTAGCATAAATACATCTTGGAATACAAAATAAACATTGTCCATTAAATCTTCCATGTCATAATGCTCTATATTAACTTTATCTATATTTAAACTTCCTTTTGTTACATCCCAAAACCTACCTATAAGTCTACCTATAGTTGTTTTTCCAGATCCTGAAGGCCCTACTAGCGCTATAGTTGTCTTGGGTTTTATTTCCAAATTTAAATTTGTTATTATCTCTTCATCTGTGTATCCAAAACATACATTATTAAATTCTATATGTCCCTTTAAATCTTTATTTATCTTTATATCTCCGCTACTTTGTGTTTCTAAGTTAATAATATCTTTTACCTTTCCTGCACCTTCTAGAAACATTGAAAAACTACCACCAAATTCTATTAATGCTTTAAAAAATCTCAAAAAATTAGCACTTAATATTAAAAATTAAATATAAGTAGAAACATTTATGCTGCCCTTTAAATACATAATTCCACCTATTCACCTCTATTCCATTGTCTAATAATATCCTAGATATTACTCCACTTCCTATATCTTCAGATACCTTATATTCAGTTTCCAAATAATTATTTACTGTCTTTGTATTATCTAAGTTTAACTTGTTTTTATTGCACTTTCCTTGATTTTCTACAGCTTTTTCACTTGGTTTATAATTACCATATTTAGTTGTCTAGTTACACTTTTAGGTTTTTAATCCCATCAAAAGCCATTAAAAGTACTTTTATTACCTTCATCTTTTCCTACCCTAAAGATTTTTGTCTAGATAAAGCAATAGATGCTACAATTATAAGAATTCCTCCTAATATAGAGTATACGGATAATGATTCTCCAAATAATACCAGACCCCAGGTTGCATTAAATAATATTCCTATATATCTTACTACTTCTACAATTACAGCATTAGTATTTCCAAATGCACCTGTTAAAAATATTTGTGCTAGTAAGGAAACAACCCCCAAAATAAACAACAATACAAATTCTTCGACTGTTGGTACTACAAAGTTATTTCTCATTAATATAGCAGCAACTATTGTAGATGCAGCTAAGAAATAAAATACAATTTCATAGGAATGATGTTTTTTAGATTTTGCTAATTTTCTAATAGTTATAGAGGCACTTGCTGATAGTATCGCACTTAACAATCCAAATATAGCATAAAAAGAATAGGTAGAATATCTAAATGGATTTATTATAAGGCTTGCCCCAAATAGAATAATTATAATAAATATCCATGCATTCTTTGGTAGTCTTTCCTTTAGAAACATTGTGGAAAATATCATTACAAAAACACCTGATAAATGTGCTAATATAGAAGCATCTCCTAACTTCATTTTAGAAATTGCAAAGAAGTATGTTACCATGTAAAGTCCTCCTAAAATTCCTCTCATTAATAAAAGTGGCTTTCCTTCTTTAGAAAACTTTACATTAGTTCCCTTCATTAATATCAATATTAAAATCACACCAATTATACCTCTAAAAAAAGCTATTTCATTAGAGGGTATTCTATTACTAACTGTCTTTACTAAAACATTCATTATACTAAACGTAAATGAAGATAGTATTGCTAATATTACACCCTTATCTACTCTCATTTAATCGCTCCTTAATTATAATTTTTGCATTGTTTATACTATAATCTTCAAATATACTACTATTTATATTATTCTCACCCTTATCCTCAATAAACTTATTTAAGTAAGTATTAAATAAGTCTATTAAATATTCTGTATTCTCCATATTTATATTTAATCTTTTTCCTATAGCATGTAAAAGTTTGATTTTTTTATAATCTTCAAAAGGCATTCTTGGTATATTCCATTTCCCCCTATTATCTTTATAAATTTTAGGATAAGGAATTCTTGAAAACTCAAAATATCTTCCACTTTTATCTGGTATAGAAAATGGATCAATTAATATTGAGGAATATCTAACATAAAGTAAATATTCTTGTTTTATGCTATCATATTCCATATATTTATCTATATTTTCTCTTGATATAGACTCCTCCAAAACTGGATAATTATCATCATTTAAAAACTTAAGTAGATTAATAGGTTTAATCCTGAGTTTCATATAAACTTGGCATATTTCTTTCCATAAAGAACACATAATAGATATAGTATTCATCGTTATAGGTCCTTCTGGATATAGCTTGTATACATATTTATTCGTTTTATCATAATCAAATACTTGATTTAAACTAACATCATTAATTAAAAAAGCTGGATGTACAAACATAGTTATATTTCTGCTTTCAACTTCTAATGGATCAATTAATATTTCTGAAATAACTCCAATGCCTTTTAGAAAACTTTTTAGAACTTGCACTTTATAGCTATATTCTGATGATGAACCTATATATATCTTTTTTTTCAAGGCTTTTGTTGTTACTTCTATTAATGATTTTGATGATGAATACTTAGTTGCACCGAAATAATTAGACAAGGAAATTATCTCTATTTCCCTCATCTCTCTATTTAAGTAATCAGAAACTACTATACTGGATCCAAACTCTGGGGATACTAAAATAATCGTTTTTACCTTGGTAAGCCTTAGTAAATCTATTTTTTTTAATATGTCCATATAGCAATTACATGGGACACACAATACCATAATCTCCCAAATATCATCTATATTAGCATGTCCTATATATAATTTTTTTAATTTATAGCTTCCTTCTACTTTAAATAATTCTCTTTTTGATACATTCCCCATTATTGTAAAATCATTATCTTTTAATTGTTGTAAAAAAGATATAGTTTTATCACTTTCTCTAGCAAACATACCTATTTCACCCAAAAACCCTTTAGATAAATTAATTGCTATACTTATTCCTACTGGTCCTGAACCTACTATTAATATGTTTCCCAAATTACTATATATATCTTTAACCATCATACAGATTTCTCCAAAACTATACTTTCATAAATATATTTACTATCTTTTATTATTGTTTTTTGACAATGTTTCAATATCTTTGTATCCAAAGGGTAATTAAATATACTTTTTAACTCATTTCCATACCTTAAAATAACCTTCGTATATCCCTTTATATTTTCTAATAAAAATTTTGCAATATCTAATTTTTCTTCCACTAAAGAAGCTATAATAATATGAGTAAAGTTGTTTAAATCAAATTTACTTACATCTTGTGATGAAAAGAATATACTTTCCATTCCATACTTATCTGATAATCTTTGGGATAAATCAAGAGCTTCTTCATCAATATCTAAACAAGTCACTTCACAATCAACTTCATTTTTTATAGTAAAAGCTGTTATAGGCATAGCTCCAGATCCTATAAATAAAATCCTTGATTTGTTATTTATTTCAAACTCCAGTATTTCATTTTGCACAGCAAGATTTAATTCATCAGAATACTTGAATGAATCCACACTACCGTTCAATATGCTATGAGCTTGAAATTTTTCAACCCATCCTAGGGCATTTGAAGTAGATTTTCTAAGTTCTCTAACTAGAGAATCATATGTTTCTTCTGATAAATATTTCTTCCATTTTAAATTGTTTGAACTATCTAGTATAAAATCACATACGTAATCAAGTTTATCTTTTAAGACTGAAAAACATTCATTATGCTCTTTACATAAGTTCATAATTTCTTTGATATCTATGTTTAACAACTTTAAATTTAATAAGAATTTATGTTTATCCATATCCTCTCACCTCAAAATTTTATTTTTACCATTATTTAACTACACGCAATAGGGGTAACTGTAAAATAACCTTTCTTCGTGCAGCAAACTTCTACATCTACCTTATAAACCTCTTTCAACAATGATGGTTGTAATACTTCCTCTGGTTTTCCTTCCTTCATCACATATCCTTTGTTAAATAATACTATTTTGTCACTATATCTAGTTGACAAAGCTAAATCATGAATTACAACTATGGTAATAGCATTATTTTCTGTAGTATACTCTCTTGCTAAATCTAAAACTTGTAGTTGATGTCTTATATCTAATGCGCTGGTCGGTTCATCTAATAGTAGTATCTTTGGCTTTGAAACTAAGGTTTGAGCCATAATTACTAATTGCTTTTCTCCTCCACTTAAACTAGAAAATTTATTATAACTTAGATGACTTAAATTTGTCTTTTTCAATATCTTATTTGTTTCTTCTAGCTTATCCTTAGAAATTTTCCACTTTAAATCCTTCATATGTCCAAGCAATACCATTTCAAATACAGTTAAGCTAGAACTACTATTACTCATCTGTGGCACATACCCCACCTCTTCCATGGATATTTTCTCCTTTTTGTTTCCATTCATATATATGCGCCCTCCATAATTAACCATATTAGATATAGCTTTTATAAAGGTTGTCTTTCCTGTACCATTAGGACCAATAATTGAAGTTATTTCGTCTTGGTTAAAAGTAGAAGTAATATCTCTTAATACCTCTTTATTTTTATATTTAACTGAAACCTTATCTGCTGTAATAAAACTCATTACTCTGCCCCCTTAGATATTAGTAAGAAAAGTAAAAAAGGTACTCCAACAATAGATGTAACAATGCCTATTGGTATCAATGCACCTGGTTTTATTAATTTAGATATTATAGAAGCTACAACCATGATTAATGCTCCAAATATAGCTGAAACAGGAGCTAAATATCTTTGATCTTCTCCAACGGATAACCTTGCAAAATGCGGAGAAATTAATCCTATAAACCCAATAGGACCTATAAATGAAACAGCCCCTGTAGTTAATAAAGTTGATATTAAAAATACCCTTAGCTTTAGCTTGTCTACATTTATTCCAAGACTTCTTGCTCTTTCTTCTCCTGCAGATAGGGCTGTTATTTTCCATACTATAGTTGTAGTTAGTAAGAAACATAAAAGGAAAATACTCGCAGTGATAAATACACCAATCCAGGTAGATTTCAATAAGCTTCCAAACATCCAAAATATAATTTGTTGTGCTACTTCTGGTGCAGCCATATACTGAATTAAAGATTGTAGTGCTTGAAATAGAAAGTGAATAACAATGCCTGTTAATACCATTGTTATAGATTTCATCCCCTTACTTTTACCTATAAAATAGATACATAAACTAGATATAAGTGAAAAAGCAAATGCCATTAAAGGTATCGAAATCCATCCTATGTTTCCAATAGTAATTCCTGTGACAATAGCAAGAGAAGCTCCAAAACCAGCTGCTGATGAGATACCTAAAGTATATGGACTAGCTAATGGATTATTAAGTATAGTTTGCATATGAGATCCTGCTAACCCAAGTGAAGCTCCTACAAATATACATGTCAATGTCATTGGGAGTCTTATAGACCACATAACAGCTGAATTTATATTTTCCTTGGTAGGTCCTTGTAGTAAGGTCCGTATTACTTCTGATAAAGACATGCTGGAGGGGCCAACAATTAAATCTAAAATAGAAAACCCGAGTAATACTATAGTTGTAATTGCAAATAAAACAAATCTTTTTTTATTTATATTCTTATATACATCTTCTCCATCATTCAAATCCTTCAACACCTTTATTTTATTGGTCATTGCTATTCCCCCTTTATCATAAAAGTACCTGATGGTTTTACTGGTAAATATTTTTCATAAAATTCATTTAGATTTTTCATTGGATCTACATCTTTAAACTTTTCTGGATGTATATCCTTTGCAGCATATTGAAGATATACATAATCATAAAGAGTTCTAAGTCCACTATGATCGAAACCATATACTTCTTTATCTTTTACCGCATTTAGATTATTCCAACCTGGTCTTTTTAAATACATATTCATTGTTTCTACAGCTCTATCCTCATTAACATTGAATCCCATCTCAAATCTTTGTTTTCCCTTATCTTGAGAATTAGTTTGTCCTGAAAACATTATAATATCAGGATTGCTTGATATAACGTATTCAGGGTTAAGTGAACCATATTCTTCAATTTTTCCTTCAGCAATATTTTTACATCTTGCAGTTTTAAGTATATTTCCCCATAAAGAGTTTCCATAAGAATTTCCATAGGTATCTGGACCTTGACTTGCAAGTTCAAAATAAACAGATTTAAGCTCATCTTCTGATATATCTTTTACTCTATCTTCAACATCTTTTACATGACTTTTATAATTTTCAACAAGTTCCTTTGCTCTGTCTTCTTTACCCAATAATTTGCCAAGTATTTCTGTACTTTTTACATGCTTATCTAGAGTAAAAGAATTGTAGTCAACTACTGCTACAGGAATCCCAAGGTTTTTTATGGTATTAATCCCATCTCCTAGTTTTTTCGCCTGGTAAGGTGCAAGAATTACTAAATCTGGTTTTGCCTCAATTAATTTTTCCATACTGAAACTATCTAGGTAAATGGATCCTGTATCAATACACCCTTCTAAATTGGGAATTATTTCTGCATACTTAGTCCACATTGCATTCATTAAATCCTTTGTTTCTCCTTTTGACATAGCAACAATTCTATCTAATTTAAAATCCCCAGACACAGCAAGATAATTTTCTATATAAAATCCTAAAAATATTTTTTCTGCTGGCTTATTTAAAGTAACTTTATCACCGTTTATGTCTTCTACTTCAATAACAGTACTATCTTCTGTATTTTTTCCATTTTCCTGTGAGCATCCTGCTAACCCTATTATCATTATCATGGATACTATTATTATACTAACTATTTTCTTCATAAAAATCACTCCTCTTACTTTCTATACTATAATCTGATTTTCATATAGCAATCTTTAGTCACCCCCTTGTTTATTTGTATTACGACTTGTCAATTGATAATTAATATCAACTGATAAGAATATAATATCATTGTTGAAATTCATTGTCAACAATAAATTGGTACCAATGTATAAAAATAGAAGTTACGAAAAAAATAAAAAAAGCCCTATTTCTAGGACTTTAAGCAAATATAGACACAGAATAAAAAATATATACCGAAATATACATTTAATATCTATTAATAATCTTTGATGCTTTAATTTCCCACCGAAATTGCAAACTTTATTTTATGGTAGGTCTCCTGACTTATAGCTTCAAACCTAATCCTCCTTGCCTTCCCATGAATAATTTTCATAGTGACTTTTAAAGAGTTTCGTAGCTATCACAGTAGCGGGGGCTGTTGAGGATTCTAACCTCATTCCCTGTTATTGCATATGCAACCATAAAACACAATATGTAACTTTTCTTCTATATAATATACTTATACACATATTTTGTCAAGAAATTATCAACTCTATAATAATTGAAAGATACTTAAATAACTTTATAGTCATATAAAACTTTCAATTTATGCAAAGACAGTCTAATATTCTTCTTTCCATAGACTTTATAGTTAAATCACTAATTAAATTTGAGTTTAGTTCTTTTAAAACTATAAATAGCCTTTGTAGACAATAACAATCATGATCAGAACATTCTTCATTACTATTTAAAAACTCTATACATCTAGCTGAAATTTTATTACCTAGCTCCTTTTGAACAGCATTACTATACTTAATAAAAGCTGAAGCAACAACAGCACAAGGGTTATGAGTAAATTTTATATTTGTTAGAAAAAATAAGGACGATAAAATTTCAAAAGAATTTTACTTCCTTGGTACAGTTAAAGCTATAGAAAAACCAGTGCAATTTATTATGAAAAACACTAGTAAAACAGCTGTAGAGATTAAATATCAATTAGTTACTCCTACAAGAGAAGATATTTATGACTA
>CAYYWN010000083.1:0-8290 GCA_964474485.1 uncultured Clostridium sp.
TGTAAGATATTATAATCATCATAAACACTCTTTTTATATAATAGTTAATTCTCACCTAAGAGGACTTACACATAGAGAATTAGTACTAAGCGCATATATGGCAGCCTATCATAGAAATAATGACTATGAAATAAACTTATGTCAGTTTAGTAGTATAATAAATAGATTAGATTTATCTAATATTAGAAAAATTGGCATCCTTTTAAGAATATCTGAAGGTTTAGATAGAACTATGCTAGGTTCCGTAACTAATATCACTACTATTATTGATGATGAATCTGTAACCTTAAAATTAAAGGCATCTAGAGATATATACTTAGAAATAAGTGAAGCTTTAAAGTGCAAAAGTAAATTCTACGAGATTTATGAAAAAGAATTAATTATCATTAAAGAGTAACAGTTAAGGGAAGTCATCTTAGACTTTCCTTAACTTTATTTTTTCCTATAACTTATAACTTAGTACCTTGTAATGTATACTACCATATGTTATATTATAGTAAAGTTATAAATAAAATTATATTGTTTATAGCTCATAATTTTATTTATAAGCAATAGTCTTATTATATATTAAAGTATAAATTAGAGGTGATTAAATGAATGTCCAACTAAAGAAGGGTGTTTTAGAGCTCTGCGTTCTGTCTGTACTTTCAGAAAAAGATTGTTATGGCTATGAACTAGTAAATGAAATATCTAAAAATATTAAAATTTCAGATGGAACCATCTACCCTATCTTAAGAAGGTTAACCCAGGAAGGCTATTTTACCACATACCTTCAAGAATCGCAGGAAGGCCCCCCAAGAAAATATTATAAGTTAACTGATTTAGGGCATGAAACCAAACACAAATTAACCGCAGAATGGTTTGACTTTGTTAAAGCAGTAAGTTCTATTGTAAAGGAGGATAAGCAATGAACCAAGATGAATTCCTAAGAATATTAGAAAAAGGTCTTCAAGGATTCTCTACAGATGAAAAAAGAGAAATTCTCTATGACTATGAAGAGCACTTTTGCTTAGGTAAAGAAAATGGCAAAACTAACAATGAAATAATTGAAGAACTTGGGAACCCCTTAGATATAGCAAAACATTATAAGAGTAACAGGGTTGCAGCAATTAATGAAAATCAAAACAATAACTATCGTGAAAATGCTGATAGACAAAATTCAAATAATAATTATACTGAAAATAGTAATACACAAAGATCAAAAAAGTATAATCCTATGAATAATGATAGTTTTAGCTACTCATACACTCCAAATAAACTTCCTAAGATTCTAATGTTTTTACTTTTAATTCCTTTTGTAATCTTGCCTTCAATAGGTATTATACTAGGTTTATATGGTACTATATTAGGCTTATTTGCAACATCTTTAGCCGTTGTAATTTCAGGGGTTGCACTTTCTTTAGGTGGTATATTTGGTACTACTATACTTGGACTTCAGATAATATCTTTCCCTAATGTATCCATGATACCAATGCCTGCGCTGTTATTTGCTGGAATTGGTACCATAGCTCTAGGAGCACTATTTTTCATAGGAACCCTATGTTTAATTAAACTTTTAAACCGTGGAACATCAAAGTTCTTTTCCTTAATATTAAGTTTACTAAAATAGTAGAAGGGAGACTAATCAATGTTTACAAATAGTAAATTAGTAAAAAAAATCACCTTATACCTTTTATGCACTGTTCTTATTTGTTTCTGGATTACTAAAATGATTCTTAGTTCATCTGGATTTGAGCCTAACAATCTGTTTAATGGTTTTGATTCAAACTTCAATATCGGTGAGCATTGGAATGGATTTAACTATAAATACAATTATGATGTAAATGAAGAAAAGTCTATAGAACCCTCTAATATAAATAGCATAAAAATAGATATGGTTAGTGCAGATATCAAAGTGTTAATATCTGAGGATGACAATATAAAAGCCACATTAAAAGGTTATGTAAAATCAAGTGAAGAAGCGTCCAATCCTAAATTAGATATGACAAGTAAAGAAGGTACCCTATATATAACATCACAAAATAACGCGTTTAAAGCTTTTTCTTCCTACTCAATGGATTTAAAACTAGAGATATTTATACCTAAAAGCTATATTAATGACTTATATATAAAATCAACATCTTCTGATATCTTTATAAATACCTTGAACTTAAATTCTCTAAATATAATTACAACCTCTGGATTTATGGAAGCAGAAGAAATTATAGTTAAAAACTTTAATTTTACTTCTACTTCAGCAGACTTGGATATTAATAAATTAAACAGTACGCAAAATGAAATTCAAACAGCTTCTGGAAATATTGAAGTTAAGTCTATTGAAGGTAACTCATCCATAAGTTCTACTTCAGGTGATTTAAATATTGATAGATTAAGCAGTAACCAAAATCAAATTCGAACTACTTCTGGCAATATTGAAATTCACTCTATAGAAGGGAGCTTAACCCTAAACTCTACTTCAGGAGATTCTTATTTAAAGTATAGCAAAATGCCAAGTGGAAACATTGACATAAGCTCTATATCCGGTAATTTAGAACTACTTACCCCAAGTAATGCGGAATTCTTCATTAACGCTTCCAGCACTTCTGGTAATATAACATTAAATAAACCTATACTAGCAGAAGTAAAAAAGGAGCATCAGATAAAAGGGGTTGTAGGTTCTGATAAATGTAAAATAAATATAAAGACTACCTCAGGAGATGTAACCATCAAGTAATAAAATAGCCTCAAATATACAGATTTGAGGCTATTTTTCATATAAAGATGTTATAATATAAGTATCACTTAGAAAGATTGGAGGTGAATTCATTGGAAAATAAATTAACTAAGTATGTGATATCTAGATTAATTATTCTATATCCTGTCCCTTGCTTTTAAAAATCATCTTAGGAAATTTCTTTTCTTTAATTTGAATTACTGACTTTTCATAAAGTTCTTGTATTACATTTTTCTTTTGTACAAATACATAGTCATCAAAAACTATAACTGGATCTTCAATATCTATATAATTCATTATAATACCTTCTATAAATTCAATTTCAAAATCTGATACTAATTGCTTTTCACCAAAGCTTAGTAGCGCTAATTGATATATCAATTCTTCTCTATTATCTTTAATTTTCTCATACTCCTCTATATCAATAGTCAAATCCAGATTCTCCACTATATTCAGTATAAACTGATAATTCACTTCAGATTTTAATTCTACATTATCTTCTATGTATAGTAGCCCCTTTTTCTGTAGGCTTTTCATTGCTCTTATAATACTCCTCAAATTTTCATCCATTATATCCACATCCCTTACCAATATGTTCTACTTAGGGGCCTATAATTATAATATCATGTTACGTAAAATAAAACTTGATATTTTGTATTTATAGAGAATTTTAGGTATTAAGTATCCTGAATGTATTTATTTAAATATATAATAATGGTATTCTATTAATAAGATAAATATAAGTGTATTATTTCAAATCTACCAGCTAATCATACAAAAATGACTGTAGATAGATTTGACTTAACTCAAATCTATCTACAATCTCCCTAATTAATTATATCTTTTAACAAAAATCATTTATTGTATTTTCTTAAAAAGCTTATGCCTTATCTTTACTAAAACTAGTATACTCATCAGAATTAAACCTATCCATATAACAGCTGATGATTTGGACTTAGAATCATTTAAGTTTTTATCTATAAAGTCCTCATCAGTCTTTGCATCTGCTTCACCTGTAGACACTTTAGTCTCACTTCTTGCTATACTTGTTATATCTTCTGGAATTGTCAAACTAGTTGATTCAGTATTTATAAGTTCCTTAGGATATTCAATAGATGTTAATTTATTTTTGGCAAATGACTGTTTTCCTATAGTTTCCACAGTATTTGGCATCTTTACAGATTTTAAGTTTTTATTACTAAATACTTTATTTTCAATAGTGTTAACCGTTTCTCCAGCAATTGTATCACTAATAACTACATCTGATCCTTTACCGGTATCTTCAATAAGTTCCCCATTAGGTTCTTCATCTACTTGAGTTTCTCCATGGACTACTATTATTTTAGCACTTATGTACTTTTTCTCTCCCGTCATACCTTCTGGCAAATCATAAAAGCCTGTAAAAGTGTATTCTCCTGCTTTATTAACATTGTACTGCTCGTTTAACCAGGTTACTTGTACTTCTTTTATATCTCCATTATTTAATTTTAACTTTATCTTTTCTGGTAACCCTATATTACTTTTTTCTGTGCCCAAAGCTATCTCTATTGGTTTTACTCCTTCTACGGATTCTACAGCTAAAAGATTAACTCTATGATAATCTGAGAATTCAAACAAACCGTTGTTTTCCGGGTCTAATTTTGCTATGAATATATGAATCCTGCTATTATCATTTTCATATCCTTTATTGTCTTTAAATGCCTCTCCATGGATCTTCTTTATATCCTTTAGTATGGTTACAGATGTTAACTGATTATTGTAAAATGAAAAACGATCTAAACATATGGTATCTTGGCCTTTAGAAATTATGACAGAAATCAATTTATTATCGGCAAAAGCTTGATTTCCTATTTTTTTCACAGTTCCCGGAAAATCTACATATATTAAATCATTTTTATAAAATGAAAAGGTTAATATTTCACTTACACCTTCTGGAATGAATACTCGCGTCAATTCATTCTCTTGAAAAGCACCTGCTTCAATTACCAACCCATTTAAGCCTTCTGGAATTATTAAACTAATCAATCCCATCTTTGCAAATGCATTTTCTCCAATATCTGTTATACTTTGTCCTTCTTCATTTACCTTAGGTAAAACTAAATGTTTATTAGTTTTTAATTTTTCTTTTCCTACTTTACTAAAACCAATTACCCTTGTTCCTTTATACGTAAAGTCTTCTACTTTCCATATAGTATCTACAAGATTTTCAAAGTTTTCTTTTACTATTATTCGTACCACAACTTCTAACTTTGTTTCTGGCTCTGACTGAACTACTCCTTCTGGAAGCTTAAATGTTCCTATTGCGGTATACTCTCCTGATTTATCTCCATCATATGCTTCAATTATCCAATTTAGCTGTACTTCCTGCTTTTGATCATTTGAATCCACTATAAAAGTCTTTTTAGCTAACTTATCCATTACTACCGCTTTATTCGTCCCAAAATCTACTACCACTGGTTCTATGCTCTCTATTGACTTAATTCTCATATTTTCTAATATCTGTTTTTTATTACATCGAATGCTCACTACTTCCTCTTTCTCATTTAAGTCAACCTTTATTATATTTGTATCTTTTAATTCATATTC
Organism: uncultured Clostridium sp.; assembly: GCA_964474485.1. Lineage (GTDB taxonomy): Bacteria > Bacillota > Clostridia > Clostridiales > Clostridiaceae > Clostridium_L. The sequence continues at coordinate 5,300 of CAYYWN010000083.1, forward strand.
ATTGTTGCTATATTCAGGATCCACTTCTACGCCTTTATCTCCTACATGGAGATACTCTCCAGTTTTAGGATTCTTCCATGTCTCTTTTTCATTTAAAACTTTATCTTCAAACACATATTTAATAATTATTTTCGCTGGATTAATTATCTGATACTTATTTTCTTCAAAATTATTTGGATTTTGGTAATTAGGTGTGTATACATGAACTACACCATCATAGCCTAAATTAGTGCTAAAAGTATCTTTATGAAGTTGTTTCACACTACTTGGAAGTTCTACATCTTTTAGATGATTATTACAAAATGCAAATGCATTTATCTTTTCAACACCTTCCTCAATAACTACTGAGCTTAAAAACTGATCATGCCAAGTATTCCAAAATGCTCTTTCTCCTATAATCTTTACATTCCCTGGAATAGTAACTGATGTCATCCAGTTACTAGCCAATGCTTTTTTACCTAATTCATTAACATTTTTAGGAATTGTAATAGACCTAAACTCATTGTTATTAAGACCAGATAAATATTTTAAGGTGCTAGGTAGTTTTACTTCACTCAATATATTATCACTAAAGGCTAAATCCTCTATTCTAGTCACACCTTCTGGAATTGTTACAGAAGTTAAATTATTAAAAGCAAAGGCTGGAGGTATAGTTGTCCAGCTGTTAGGAAGCGTTAGAGACTCTATTTCATTAAGAGTAAATGCTCCACCTTCTAATTTTGTTACAGTATCAGGTATAACCAATGTTTTTAGTTTGTTTCCATTAAAGGCTGACATTTTTATAGTGCTTACACTCCTTGGGATATCTATAGATGTCAAACAATTATAACGAAATGCTTCTGCTCCTATAGTTATAACGGTATCTGGTATCCTTACAGAATTTATACCTTTATTAGGATTTTGTTTAGTTGTATAATCACCTACAAAAGCTTTATCTCCTATTTCTGTTATTGCTTGTCCAACTTTATTTAATTTAGGTAAAATTAAATCTTTATTAATTTCAAACTTTTCTTTTCCACTTTCAGAGAAGCCTGTTATAGATGTTCCAGTGTATGTAAAGTCTTTTATATTCCATCTTTTATCTTCTGCTTCTTTAGACTTTACTATTATTTTTACTGTTATTTTCAAATCCATTGCTGGATCTGACTGAACTACTCCTTCTGGAAGTTCAAAAGTTCCTATTCCTGTATATTCACCAAAAATGTTTCCATGGTATTCTAATATGGACCATGTTATTTTAATATTATATTCTTTGTCTAGTGAATCTACTATAACAACCTTTTCTGGTAGTCTTTTCTTTGCATCAGCTTCACTTAATCCAAGTGGTACCTCTATATTTTCTAAAGGCTTGATTTCTTTTATGCTATTCTTTACACTTATTTCTTCCTCTAAAGCTTTTATAGCCTTGTTAATCTTGTCAACTGCTTCATTTACTTCGGCTAAAGTAGCCTTAGACTTACTATTTAATTGTTTTGCTCCTTCAATAGTTTCTTTTAGTGCTTGTATCTTTTCTTCTGACTTCCCATTTGTTTTTATATTTTCTGAATTTTTAATAGCTTGTACTAATTTAGAGTAAGTTAAAGCAACACTTTCATCAAAAACAGATTTACCTATAGTTGCTACATTTACTGGTATGGTTACAGACTTTAATTGATTCTTTCTAAAGGCAGCATCATCTATTTTTGTAACAGCTTCTGGTATTGTTATAGCTTGCAATTGATTAGTGTCAAATACAGATATCCCTATAGTTTCAATGTTTTTAGAAATCTTTACAGATTTTAACCTATTTTGTTTGAATGCTATTTTGTCTATAAATATAACACTGTCTGGAATAACTAAAGACTCAAGTTCATTTATGCTAAATGAACCCATCCCTATACTTGTCACACCTTCTGATATTATTACAGAAGTTAGTTTGTTTTTAGAAAAAGCCATATCCGGTATCTTCTTCAAACCTTCTGGTATTGTTACAGAAGTTAACTCATTCATAGAAAATGCGCCGATTCCCATACTTATCAAACTTTGCGGCAGTCCAATATCTGTTAATTTATTATTAGCAAAGGATTGCTTTCCTATGCTATACACAGTATTTGGTATTTTTATAGATGTTAGTTTTTTATTAAAAAATACTTTATCTCCAATAGCCTTAATGGTTTCACCATCAATTGTGTCCGGAATAACTACATCTGTTTCTCTGCCTGTATATTGAATAATTTCACCATTAGAAACTTTAAAGCTAGATTCTTTATTTACTTGCGTTGCTACAGCCACTTCCCCTTGAGTTTCTTTAGCCACTACTGGTGTAGAAAATACCATGGAAAATATCATAGTAAATATAAGAACATAGGATATAAAAGCAACATTTTTCTGATGTCTTTTATTGATTTTTATAATTTGAATCACTCTCTTTCTTTTATAAATTTTTCGGTAATCCTTTTCAAATTAAATAATTAAATAACTTCAAAACATGAAAAATCCAAATTTGTTTAGATTTTTAGATATAGATAATTAATTGTACAATTCATCCAATTACAATGATATATCACATAAGTGTAACTTTCAAATATGAAAATTCTATAGATAACCTTGCTATTATAGACATCTAAAAAACAATAAGGGCGCGTTTATCTTAATTATAAAATCCTTGTCTTTTAGCATCTTAAGCTTTTTATTTATGAAAACATGTGTGTTGCTATAAGAATAATTGTTAAAACTTATAATTTATCTATACATATAATAAGTACACTACCAATAAAAAATTGGCAGCCTACTTTTAATATAACCCGAGTTTATCGTATCTATCAAAGTGGGTAAGGGTGAAAATGTGGACGTTTAACGTTTCTTACCAAGTATAGGAATAAATATAACTACAGCCTGAACTGTAGCTATATTTTAAATTATAATTATAAATTTTTATTATCTCCTCTATGATGGAAAAACGGTCTCTGATGAAAAAATGGTCTCTGATGGAAAAATGGTCTCTGATGGAAA